>NZ_QUDH01000030.1:0-11438 GCF_003477445.1 Clostridium sp. AF50-3
GTAAATGAATATGATCTGGCATAACCTCCATCGCCAGAATCTTAAATTTGTATTCCTCCGCAAGCCCATACAACATTTTTTTACATTCTGCGTCTATCCCATTTTTCAGGACCTGTTTTCGATATTTCGTGCACCAGACAAGATGATATTGCAAAGAATACACATATCCTCTACCATATGAAAGTGTATTTCTCTTAATAGTAAATATATCTTTTTCCATGTTTATATTATACCATATGCCCCCACACTTGGCAAACGCTAGTTCTGTATCTTGATAAAAAATTTGGCGCACCTAACCCATCACTAAAGTAACGAGAACGCGGTGTGCCGTTTTTCAAACATTTTTCGAAATAAAAAGACCCATAGCCTTTCACTATGAGTCTTTTTCATACATCCCTTTTCTCTACTGGATAAACATAGCATCCCCAAAACTAAAGAACCGATATCTCTGCCGGATCGCCTCTTCATACGCCGTGAGCACATGTTCTCTGCCTGCCAGTGCGGATACCAGCATGACGAGCGTGGACTCCGGCAGGTGGAAGTTTGTGATCAGGCAGTCCAGAATCTTGAACTGGTAGCCTGGATAAATGAAAATGTCCGTCCAGCCGCTGCATGCGCGGATCGTGCCGTCCTCGGCTGCTGCGGATTCCAGCGTCCGGCAGCTTGTCGTACCGACACAGATAATGCGTCCGCCATTTTTCTTCGTCTCATTAATCATATTAGCAGCGTCTTCTTCGATGCGGTAAAACTCCGAATGCATATGATGATCTAAAACATTTGAAACCTTGACCGGTCGGAAGGTTCCCAGACCCACATGGAGTGTCACATGCGCAATCTTCACTCCCATCTCCTGAATCTGTGCCAGCAGTTCCTTGGTAAAATGAAGTCCGGCAGTCGGAGCAGCCGCGGATCCCTCATGTTCTGCATAAACGGTCTGATAACGGTTTTTATCTTTCAGACGGTGTGTAATATACGGTGGAAGCGGCATCTGGCCAAGCTGGTCAAGAATCTCCTCGAAGATCCCCTCATAGGAGAACTGAATCAGACGATTTCCCTCTTCTACCACATCAATGACGGTTCCTTTTAACAAACCATCGCCAAAATTAATCACGGTTCCCGGTTTTGCCTTTTTACCCGGCTTTACCAGTGTCTCCCAGATATCGTTCTCACGACGTTTCAGAAGAAGAATCTCGATATGTGCATCCGTTCCCTCCTTGCTTCCGATCAGACGCGCCGGGATAACCTTCGTATCATTGATCACCAGACAATCGCCCGGATGAAGATAATTGACAATATCCTTAAACACCTTGTGCTGCATCTCGCCCGTCTTTTTATCCAGCACTAAAAGCCGGGAAGAAGAACGATCTTCCAGCGGATCCTGCGCGATCAGCTCCTGTGGTAAATCATAATAAAAATCTTTTACATCCATTCTTTCTGCCTCTTTTTCTTTCTATCTATAAATCTCTTTATTTTTCCATTCAGTTAGACAAAGTAAAACATTTTAAGGATTCGACGCAGACGGCTCTGTCTCATCCCGCATATACGACGCGCCCTGTTTCATAAATTCCACGCGCTCTTTCAGCGCTTCATCCTGCTCCATCGCCGCATCCATTGCTTCATCCGTCTGCTTGCTGAGAAGGCGCACATCCTCATTGACCGACAGCTCTTCAAAATACTGCGTCAGCTCTTCGGACATTTTCCCGTCATCGATCTGCCAGCTTCCGTCCTCCGCCCGGATCGCATAGATCCGCACCAGACTCGGTGCCGGTGTCTCCACGCCCGTATACAAAATCTCATAATACACATACGCTGCCATCTCACCGTCCCTAAGCCCCGGCGTCGTATAACATTTCACATTCTGGTACCCGGAAATGTACTGCTTCTGTTCTTCAAATTCCTGACGGTAGTGTTCTTCCTCACTCGTATCCTGTGAGGTAAACAACTTCACAAACGTATCCATATCACAGTCGGAAACCGCCTGAAAATAAGTATTCATCAGCTCTGTGATCCCCGGCTCGCCATTCTCTGTCAGAATACATCCGCCAAAGTCCTGAATATATTCTTTCGTGTCCGGCTCAATCACCATTCCAGATCCGCCTGTATCCACCATTTCTGCCGGTAAGCCATCCTTTTTCCCCAGAATGTTTGTTATTTTCCCGGAAAACATCGCCACCGCGCCAATCAGAATCAATACAATCACCGCCGCAAGCAGCATCACATAGCGGCGCAGTTCCCAGTCCGTTCCGTTCTTCCGGCTGCGTCCCGGTTTCTTTTTCGGTTCTCCCACCCGACCGCCTCCTGACTTATTCGATTGTTAATATTATAGCGGTGATTTGGTTACTCGGCAAGCGGTATTTCCGAAAAAAAACTTGCAATTTTCTAAATATTATAGTATCATACAAGTAATGCGTCTGTAGCTCAGTGGATAGAGCGCCGGCCTCCGGAGCCTGAGGCGTAGGTTCGATTCCTATCAGACGCATTCTTAAAAAGCGACAGCGGAGATATCTCAGCCGTCGCTTTTTGTGTTATTCATGATAAAAGGAGGACTCTTTCCGTGGAACTCATACACGTTTCTGGAAATACAGACTGCCTGCTTGGCAAAACAGCCGTCGGCGTCTACCGCATCGACGACACCCGCTGCATCCTGTTTGACAATGGTTACTCAAAGGAATATGACGAGCTGGTCGGCTCTCTGAAAGACGCCGGGCTGACCCCGGCGGGGCTGATCGTTTCCCACGCGCACATCGACCATCATGGAAACAGCAAACGCCTGCGCGAAGCCTTTCAGATTCCACTGGCTATGTCGCTTGGCGAAGCCGGGCTGATCGCCTCCCAGGCGGCGCTGGAACGGTATACCAATTATTTCGGGCGCTCCGAGGAGGAAAAGATTTCCATCGACACCGAGCAGCGCTGCCCGGTTGACTGTATCATCCAGCCGGAGGATACTTCCGTGACACTCTGCGGCGTAACCTTCCCGGTTCACCATCTGCCAGGGCATTCCCTCGACCACATCGTCATCGGCACACCGGACGGCGTCTGCTTTGCCGGAGACGCGCTTTTAACCGAAAATGTCCTGCGTCACGTCAAGCTCCATACTGCGACCACGTCGGTCTGGATCTGGAAAGCAAGGAAGCAATCACAAAACTGCCTTACCAGCACTGGATTTTATCGCACAAAGGTCCATTTGATGGCAATATCCGGGAACTGGCGGACAAAAATATGGATCTTGTCCGTCTGCGTCTCGCAGAGCTGGCAAAGCTTTTGCAGAGACCAATGACGCGTGATGAATTTTATCAGGAAAGCCGACGCCTGATCGGAATGCACATCGGTACCTACGACCAGCTCATCCGTCAGGAACGCCACCTGCGCCCATATCTGGAACAGCTGGTGATCGATGGGACGGCACGGCTGGAAGTAAAGAATGACACCATATATTTTTACTTGAATGAATAAACTCTTTCTGCATGAATTATCACTCTCCTGTTGTTATCGTTTCCGAAAATACACACACGCCACCGCAAATCCCAAGATTCCCGCTCCCATCACGGCGAAGCGGGAATATGTCTTTAACAGCACCAGAATACGTTCCCACGATGCCCCCGCCACCGCGCCGGCTCCGATGAGCACCGTATTCCAGATAAGACTGCCCGCTGTTGTCAGCAGGAGAAACGGCAGCAGTTCCATCTTTGCCATCCCCGCCGGAATCGAGATCAGGCTTCGGATGATCGGAACGAACCGGCAAAAAAAGACGGCTGACCGTCCCGTTCTCTCCAGCCATCCGTCTGCATCTTTCACATCTTCCACTTCTACTCCCAGCCGTTTTCCCCATGCCCCGCCCAAAAATGCATAAAACTTCTGCACGGGAATGTGCCGCCCCAGCTCATACAGAATCAGCGCCCCCAGCACCGAGCCCGCCGTCGCTGCCAGAACTGCCCCGGCTATGTTCATCCGTGTATATGTTGTCATAAATCCACCAAAGGTTAAAATCACTTCGGACGGGATCGGCGGAAACAAATTCTCAATTAGAATCAGGGCAAACATTCCCGCATATCCGTATGAACTTAAAAGTTCCAGCACTATATCACGCATGATATATCGCACTCCACGTTATCTCCACATATTCTATTTATTTTATGCGGAACGGAAAAAATCCAGGCATCTAATTTTCATTTTTCATGCCCGGATTTTAATTAAACCTAGAGAATCATCACATCCCCCACGGCCCCTGTATCCGAGAACTCTGTCCACTCGCATACATTGACCGCGTGATCGGCGATTCGCTCCAGATACTTAGCAACCATCAAAAGATCGACTGCCACATCGGATTTATCCCCATCTTTTTTCAGAAATTCGATGACTTCCCGTTTGACACGCTCAAAAAAGGCATCAATCAGGTCATCTCTCTGTTCAAAGGTTTCTGCGGTTTCGGTATCACGCTCGATGAAAGCGCGAATTGCATCTTTAACCATCGTTTTCACATTTGCCACCATGGCCGGAAGATGTTTGCTTACAAGACTAATATCTGCATCCTCCAAACGCAGGGACAGATCGGCAATGTCCGCCGCCTGATCGCCCATCCGCTCCAGATCGGTCACAACCTTCAGCGCCGTCGAGATATGGCGCAGATCACTGGCAACCGGCTGCTGTTTTAACATCAGCGTCAGGCAGTGTGTCTCGATCTTTCGCTCCATATTGTCCACATCCCGGTCTCCTTTGATAACCTTCTGTGCCAGCTCTTCATTATGCTCGGTAAGCGCTTGAAAACTACTGTCAATCGCATCCTGCACCATCTGGCTCATCGCGTTCAATTCCTGATTCAGCCCTTCTAACTCCTGTATAAATGCCTCTCTCGTCGCCATCCCGTATCTCCTCTCCATCTCCCCTGTTTTCTGCCCAGAAATTTTCCACTTCTGAACAACAAACTGATTTTCTACTTATTTTTAAATCCTCAATCTTACACCTATCATCCAAACCGTCCGGTAATATAGTCTTCCGTCTTCTTCTCCCGCGGATGCGAGAACAGATCCGTCGTCGGTGCATACTCGACTATCTCACCCACCAGGAAAAATGCCGTGTAGTCCGCAATACGGGTCGCCTGCTGCATATTGTGAGTAACGATGACAACGGTATAATTCTTCTTAAGCTCGCCCATCAGATCCTCGATTTTCAGCGTGGAAATCGGGTCCAGTGCCGAGGTCGGCTCATCCATCAGGAGAATCTCCGGCTCAACCGCCAGCGCACGCGCGATGCAGAGACGCTGCTGCTGTCCGCCGGAAAGTCCCAGTGCAGAACGTTTCAGGCGATCCTTGACCTCATCCCACAGGGCCGCGCCGCGCAGACTCTTCTCCACAATCGCGTCCAGCTCTGGCTTTCCCTTAATGCCGTGAATCCGCGGTCCATACGCGATATTGTCATAAATACTCATCGGAAATGGGTTCGGCTGCTGAAATACCATGCCGACCTTCTTGCGAAGAAGCGTCGTATCAACCTCGGATCATAGATATCCTCGCCGTCGATCCACACCTTTCCATTGATTGTTACATTCGGCACCAGATCGTTCATGCGGTTCAATGTTTTTAAATAGGTAGACTTACCGCAGCCGGACGGTCCGATAAACGCTGTGATCTGATTTTCATATATATCCAGATTGATATTTTTTAATGCATGATTGTTTCCATAGTACAGATTCAAATCCGACGTAGAAATTTTTGTCTCCATATCATTTCCTCATTTTTTACTTTATTTTAATTTTGTCACATCAAACCGGTTGGTCAAAAATCTCGTCAGCAGGTTGATTCCCAGCACGATAATCAGAAGCACGACCGCGATTCCAAACGCCTGATCGTATTTTGCTTTCTGCATCGACAGGTAGAGCTGGATGGTCAGCGTGCCACTCGATTCAAACAGTTTTCCAAACAGGTTTTTCGGAAGCTGGAAGCCGCTTCCGGCAGTAAACAGAAGCGCCGCCGACTCTCCCACGATACGTCCAATCGAAAGAATGATGCCGGTCAGAATACCCGGTGCCGCGCTCGGCAGCAGGATTGTCCGGATCATATACCATTTCGTTGCACCGATTCCCAGCGCGCCGCTGCGGTAGCTGTCCGGAACGGTTTTGAGTGCTTCCTGTGTGTTCCGCGTAATCAGCGGAAGCACCATCAGGGTAAGCGTGAAGGATCCGGTCAGAACCGAATAGCCCAGCTTCAGCGTCATTCCGAAAAAGACCATACCGAACAAGCCAAAAATAATCGACGGAATACCGGACAGGATCTCGGTTGTAAATTCAATCGTCCTCACCAGTTTTCCCGGCTTTGCATATTCGTTCAGATAAATGGCGGAGCCGATTCCGATCGGCGCTGCAATGATAAGGGTAATTACAATGATGTAAATCGTGTTGATGATATTTCCCAGAATACCGAAGGTGCCCTTTAAAGAGCTCTGCACCGTGGACAGAAACTGCCAGGAAACCTGCGGCAGACCGCGCACAAACACATACCCCATGATGCCAACTAACAGCGCGATCGCCACGCCAGCTGCCAGATAAATCAGCGCTTTTAAGACATTGTCCCCGATGCGGGTGCGCTTCTGGTAAATACTTTTCATTCTATTATCAGTCATTTGTGCCGCCCTCCTTCACAAACATCCGGCTGAGCACCGTGTTGATAAACATGATAAATACGAACAGCACCAGACCGATGGTAAAGAGCACTTCCCGGTGAAGTCCCTCTGAATAAGACATTTCCGCCACGATCGCGGTTGTCAGGAAACGGACGGAGTTAAATGGGAGCGGCAGATTGACTGAACTTCCAGATACCAGGCTGATCGCCATTGCCTCCCCGATCGCACGTCCGCAGCCTAAAACCACCGCCGTGATGATGCCGGAGTGCGCTGCCGGAACGATTACTTTGAAAATCGTCTGGATATGCGTTGCACCGAGCGCCAGCGATGCGCTTTTTAAATGTTTCGGGACTGCCCTAAGCGACGCTTCACTGATATTGATGACGGTCGGAAGAATCATGATTGCCAGAACCAGAACCGCCGATATCAGGTTCGCACCGCCGGTAAACTGATGCGTCGTGGAACCGGCAAAGATTTTCATTTCCAGCTTATACATCAGGGGATTTAAAATCAAAATTCCTAAGAGTCCGTAGATAACCGACGGAATACCTGCCAGAAGTTCAACTGCCGGGCGGACCACTGCCGCTACCTTCGGCGGCGCAACCTCTGCCAGAAAGATGGCGGTAAACAACCCAATCGGAACACCGATCAGGATCGCCAGAAAGGTTCCGACGATGGAAGTTAAAATAACGTAGAGAATTCCGAAAGACGCCGGATTTCCAGTCGGCTTCCAGACGCTTCCAAATAAGATTTCCGGAACACCCACCTTAAAAAGTGCCGGGGTACCGCTGATAATCATGTATAAGGTAATTGAAAAAACTGCCACCACCGCCAGCAGGCCGCAGGCGGTAAAAATAATTTCCGCTGCCCTCTCTACCGCTGATTTCGTGGCATGGCTTCCAAAAATGGTAAATTTCTTTTCGTGCATATGTCTCTCCTGTCCCGGATTGAACAGCGAGCCGCTTTCGGTCAAAGCAGAGTTTCCTTTCTGCGGCTTGACTGCAAGCGACTCGATATTATTTGAATCTATTCAATATTATGCGTATTCGTGAATTTCTGATTTTTCTATCCTTACCTGTCTCCACCGGTAATTTTATCCACATTCACAAATTCCGATGCAGTTTCTTACTTCGTAGTAATCAGACCTACAGATTTAATCAGGTCATCGCCTTCTGCAGAGTATACATAGTCAAACAGAGCCTGTACCAGCTCGTTCTGCTCAGAAATTTCTCCCTTGGTTGCCATAACGAATGGACGGCTTAAGAAATAGCTGCCTGCCTTGATGTTCTCCTCCGTCGGCTCTACATCATCCAGTTTAACTGCCTTAACGGTATCATCGACTACATCCAGGGAAACGTATCCGATGGAACCCGGTGTAGATGCTACTTTTGCCATAACTGCACCGGTGGAATCCAGCTCGTTTGCATATTTGCAGGCATCTTCCAGACCCAGCAGCTCCTCAAATGCGCCTCTAGTACCGGAACCTGCTTCCCGTCCGACTACGACAATCGGCATATCGCTGCCGCCTACATCCTTCCAGTTTGTGATGCTTCCGTCGTAAATGCCGGTCAGGTCATCCTTGCTCAGACCATCTACAGCGTTGGACGGGTCAACGACAACGGCGATACCATCGATGGCTACGATATTTTCAACAGCACCTTTTGCTTTCTCATCATCCTTTAATGCTCTGGAAGAATCACCGACATCACACTGACCTGCCAGCACGGACTCGATACCTGCGGAAGAGCCGGTAAATTCAGCCTGTACGGTCACGTTCGGATATTTCTCCATGAACGTTTCTGCCAGTGCATTTGCAAATTTTTCCATTGAAGTGGAACCTGCCAGGGTGATAGAACCACTCAAATTTTTTGCATCTGCGCTGTTCTCGGTTGTATCTGCTGCTGCACCACTTTCAGCTGCACTGCTGTCTGCTGCACTTGTATTTGTATTGCTGGAACCACATCCTATCATTCCAGTTGCCAGAACGGCTGCTCCTAATACTGCGATTGTTTTCTGAACATTTTTCTTCATAATAAAATTCCTCTTTCCTCTCTCTTTTTTCTCTCAGAGTTTTTTATCCTTGATTTCTTACAGTACGCAGTATAAAAGATTCCTGGATTTACAGAAATCATGTTTTGGTATCGTTTATGTAAAATTTTGGTAATTTTTGTGGGAGTGAATGTAAGATATGGTTTCGGATCTGCTCTGTTTGTCTCCATGATCCGAAACGCCGCCGGACATCTCTTCGGACTTTGCTTGAAAGCCCGGGCAAAGATCGCCGGCGGCGTAATTCTGATTTTTATACTGAGTTTCATTCTGCTCTCAAACAAGGCAGGTGAATTTCCCCAGACATCCTACTTCAGAACAATCTTCTTAAAGTTTTTCTTACCTCTCTTGACAACCATTCCTTCGCCGGAAAGCTGATCTTTCGTAAAGACTGCCTTAACATCCTTTACCTGGTTTCCGTCTACAGATACGCCGCCCTGCTCGACATTTCTTCTTGCCTCGGAACGGGACGGAGCCAGACCGGATTTCTGCAGGATGGAGAGAATATCGATCTCATCACCGTTGAAATCATCCTCCGTCAGCTCGTAGGTCGGCATATTCGCTGCATTTCCGCTGGAAAACAGTGCTTTCGCTGCTGCCTGTGCCTTCTCAGCCTCTTCCTCGCCGTGTACCAGCTTGGTCAGCTCGTAAGCCAGGATCTCTTTTGCAGTATTTAACTGGCTGCCTTCCCATTTATCCATCTCATCGATCTGCTCAAGCGGCAGGAAGGTCAGCATACGCAGGCATTTTAATACGTCCGCGTCAGCGACGTTTCTCCAGTACTGGTAGAACTCGAACGGGGAGGTCTTGTTCGGATCCAGCCATACAGCACCTGACTGGGTCTTGCCCATCTTCTTGCCCTCGGAGTTTAACAGCAGGGTGATGGTCATCGCGTGTGCGTCCTTGCCAAGCTTTCTGCGGATCAGCTCGGTACCTCCTAACATATTGCTCCACTGATCGTCGCCGCCGAACTGCATGTTGCAGCCGTATTTCTGGTACAGCATGTAGAAATCGTAGCTCTGCATGATCATGTAGTTGAACTCTAAGAAGCTTAAACCTCTCTCCATTCTCTGCTTGTAGCACTCAGCAGTCAGCATGCGGTTGACACTGAAATGCGGTCCAACCTCGCGCAGTAAGTTTACATAATTCAGATTCATCAGCCACTCTGCGTTGTTGACTAAGAGCGCCTTGTCATCGGAGAAATCGATGAAACGGCTCATCTGCTTTTTGAAGCAGTCGCAGTTGTGCTGGATCGTCTCCGGTGTCAGCATCTGGCGCATATCCGTACGTCCGGACGGATCGCCGATCATGCCGGTGCCGCCGCCCAGTAATGCGATCGGCTTGTTGCCTGCCATCTGCAGACGTTTCATCAGGCACAGTGCCATGAAATGTCCTACATGAAGGCTGTCTGCGGTCGGGTCAAAACCGATGTAGAAAACGGCTTTTCCTTCGTTGACCAGTTTTTTGATCTCTTCTTCGTTTGTAACCTGGGCGATCAGACCTCTGGCTACTAATTCTTCGTAAATCTGCATTTTCCTGTTTACTCCTTTTTATAAAAAATAATTTTGCTTACTCGTTTTGCTTCTCCACGGGATTCCTTTTTTCAAAAATACATCCGATTCATCCTTTATTTTCTCTCCGAAAATCATTCTCAAAACAGAACAATAAAGGTACTTTGGAACGTCTGTGATTTCACAAGACACATTTTTCTATAAAATAAAAAAGCCCCGTCCTCCAAAAAGGACGGGGCAAAATTCCCGTGTTACCACCTTTGTTCGCAGACAGCTCGCGCCCATCTGCCTCTGCCGGTACCCTCTGATACCGTGACCGGATAACGTGTGTCTCTCACGTCGCAGCCTACCAAATCAACCGCCGCACATTTTCCACGCAGCCTTTTCATCGGATCCGATTTTAGATTCTTCGGTGCGAAGCTCCGGGATGTATTCGAATATCCGGTTCACGCGCGCCTCTCATCATCCGGCTGCTTTCTGTGCGCTCTCCTGCGGATCTCTACTTGTTCCCTTCATTGCCTTTGTAAGGTTATTGAGTATATTCTGTATTATAAGCGAAATTTATTATTTGTCAAGGCAATTTCTCAACTTCAAACTTCACGCTATAAAATTTTTACATTACTTTAAATTCAAAGCGTAAAAAGTAGTGTACATATTTATTAAATATAATTATCATATTATTACTTTAGTCACACAGTTCCCAATCTCCCAGCCACGTATCCTTAGAATAATTATATAATCTTCTATATAATTTCCCGTTTTCAACTTTATAAACATATTTTATAACATCTGCTCTAGCTATTGAACTCGATTTTTCAACAGCCACCTCTTTCTCTTGTGCAAACGCAGTCCCTGAAAAAATACATGTCATAGCAATTATTACTGCTAAAATTCTGATCGTTTTTTTCATTTTTATTTCCTCCTAATATTAATATTCTTTAATTCATTTGGTATTTCATCCAATGTTCCTATATATGTACCATTCATATATAATTCATACCCGTTTTCTGTCTTTACAAAAAAGTTATTTTTTTTGACTATATCATCTTCTTCAAAATACGGTGCATGCAACTTCAAATCAGCTACTGGTTCTATTACTATTGTACCAGACAATATAATAGCAATTAAGAAAAAGAACAACTTAATATTGACCTGTTTTTTTTGTTCTTCATTCAATATAGAAGAAATTCTAATTTTCAAAAAAACTTCCATTAAAAAAAAGATAGTGTTCCTCTCCTTTTTAACGCTTTTGTCCTAGACATTTTT
>NZ_QUDH01000031.1:0-8870 GCF_003477445.1 Clostridium sp. AF50-3
CCGGTATGGCTCATACGAAAATGTCCTTCTCTCTGACACGGAATACGGCAAGCTCCGGCAGGAGTTCCCAGGAGATTATCAGATGCGGGTGGAACGGCTCTCTGAGTATATGGCTTCCACCGGCAGGAGCTACAAAAATCACCTTGCCACAATCCGGAGCTGGGCAAAGAGAGAAAAGCCGAAGTATAACCCGGCAGACTACACATTTGAGGAAGGAGACAGCCTATGAGCGACATGGTGCCTGAAGTATTGAATGCGGCGTTGGATTCGCTCTTTACGCCGAAAGAACCCGGAGAGCAGGAATACCAGGGCGTGGACGGACTGCTGTATTGCCGGAACTGTCATACTCCGGTGCAGTGCAGGGTAAAGCTCTGGGGCAGAGACAAGATTGTTCCCTGCCTTTGCAGATGCCAGCAGGAAGCGATGGCGGAAAAGAAACGCCAGGATGAACTGGTGGAGCGGCAGCGTAAAATCAGGCAGCTGAAAGCAACTGGGATTCAGGAAAAGCATCTTCTGGAATGGAATTTTGGCGTTGCAGAAGACAACAAGGACATCCAGATGGCAAAACGTTATGTGGAGCAGTGGAAAAAGGTCAAGGCTGAAAACCTTGGCCTTTTGTTATGGGGAGATGTCGGAACCGGAAAGTCCTTTGTGGCGGCATGTATAGCAAATGCGCTGCTGGATCAGGGCATTCCGGTTTTGATGACGAACTTCTCCAAAATCCTGAACCAGATGGGTGCCATGTATTCGGAAGAACGATACCGGTATATCGCTTCGTTTTCCAACTATTCTTTGCTGATTCTGGATGATCTGGGAATTGAGCGCAGCACCGAATATGCGCTGGAGCAGGTCTACGCTGTCATTGATGAGCGGTATAAGTCCGGGCTTCCGGTCATTATCACAACCAATCTGAAAATTGCAGAAATCCGCAATCCGCAGGATGTGGCATACGCCCGGATTTACAGCAGGATTCTGGAAATGTGTACGCCGGTGCGAATCAGCGGAGAGGACCGCAGAAAGAGCATTGGAAAAGAAAAACAGCAGGTCGTTAAGGAGGTACTTGATCTATGAAGTGCAAGGCAAAAAAGGCGTTTTTCGCAGGTAAGAATGACATCTATCACCGCTGGAAGGAGGTTAAGAAGCTGAATGGCAAAAGCAAAAACCAGTATTACAACAGAAAACCGCAGTGGCTCAGCTGCCGACGCTGCGGCTAAGGAGAAGCGGACGGAGATGCCGTTTTCTGACCTGCATCCTTTTGAAGGGCATCCCTTTAAGGTGCTGGATGACGAGCTGATGGAACAGACCGTAGAGAGCATCAAGCAGATCGGTGTGGTATCACCACTGATTGTCCGACCTGACCCGGAAGGCGGATTTGAAATTCTTTCAGGACACCGCAGACTTCATGCGGCGCAGCTGGCAGGTTTGGAGACTGTGCCGGTCATCGTCAAGGAAATGGACGATGATGCAGCAATCATCTTTATGGTGGACAGCAACTTGCAGCGGGAGAATATTCTTCCCAGCGAGAGAGCGTTTTCCTACAAGATGAAGTTGGAGGCGATGAAACATCAGGGTCAGAGAAAAGATTTGACTTCGGAGCAATTTGCACCGAAGTTGTCTACGGAGATTATTGGTGAAGCTGTTGGAATGAGTAAGGATACGGTTAAACGCTATATCCGCCTTACCAACCTGATTCCTGAAATTTTGGATATGGTGGATGAGAAGAAAATCGCCTTTAATCCGGCGGTGGAGTTGTCTTACCTGAAACCGTCTGAACAGAAGGAATTTCTGGAGGCAATGGACTATGCACAGGCATCTCCATCCCTGTCGCAGGCACAGCGGCTGAAGAAGCTCTCACAGGAGGGCGGCTGCACGTTGGATGCCATGTGTGAAGTGATGAATGAAGTCAAAAAGGATGAGCTTGACCATGTGACGATTAAAAACGAGGTTCTTCGGAAGTATTTCCCAAAATCCTATACGCCGAAGCAGATGCAGGACACGATTATCCGGCTGCTGGAAAAATGGCAGCGAAGTAAACAACGAGATATGGAACGATGAGAAGGAGATTTTTATGATGATGAACTTTAAGAAGAATCAGAACAACGCAGTGTGCAGCATGGATTGCAAGAACTGCCCGCACGGTGCATCGCAGCCCAATCCGATGGATGATCCCATGTTTGAGAAGTCCATTGCGATGCTTCATAACTGGCTGATGCTGGAGGCAATCCGTGAAGATCACCCGAAGGAGCGCATTGTGATGGTGATCCTGCCGGGGGCTGGCGGCGAACTCCTGACCGAGGATGGCAGTCGAGACATCTTTGAGGATGTTTACGATGAGATGGAGGCTGATCTGGTGGCAGATGGGGAACTGCTTCTCCATTATGATAAGAGCGATGTGATCGAGACTGACAGAACCCGCTATCTGTTGGGAGCTGCGGAGGTTTCGGAAATCGACCAGAACGGCAACGAATGCAGCATCAATCTGTTTACGCTGGAACGCACCATCGACTATGTGAACGAGAACCTGACGGTGGTTTCCATTGGCGGCGAGTTGGTTCCGGCACTGCGCCTGATCTAAGGAGGTGCCTATGAAGAAATTTGATGTGGAGATTACAGAGACTCTCCAGAGAAAGGTTTCCGTGGAAGCTGCCTCACAGGAAGATGCGGAACGCATGGTGACGCAGGCGTGGAACAATCAGGACTATGTTCTGGATTCCGGCGATTTCACCGGTGTGGATTTCAAGACCGTGGGAGAACATGAATTGGCAGAGGCCAGGACAATGGATGTGCTGCTGGTACAGCCCAATGCCTATCCGAAGAAAATCAGTGTTGGCACGGAGCTGGAAGATTTGCAGGCCATGGTCGGCGGCGATATTGAAGTCACCTATCCATTTGAGGATGAAGTGGCCATTATTCTGAATGAATCCGGCAAAATCAATGGTCTGCCGCTGAACCGTGCGATTTACACCGAAGACGGGGATATGCAGGACATTTATGCCGGTGATTTTCTGGTGGTAGGGCTGACAGAGGATGACTTTGGTTCTCTGACTTCGGAGCAGATGCAGAAATTTGAGGAGCAGTTCCATCAGCCCAGATGTTCGTTCGTATGGGGCGCAGCATCATGGCGATTCCGGTTCCGGATGACATGGTGAAGAAGATGGAGGAAAAGGCTGCAAAGCCCCAAGAAAAGAGTAAACCGGCACCGGACCGGGACAGTTTGTAAGGAAGGAGGCGGAGATTCATGCAGGAAGAAGTTGAAAATCGTACCGTCAATCTGGCAATCAGTACCACGAAACTGACATTTCGCACTATCGTGAATGGCTATAATGCGTGGAAACGGCACCATCAGGCAAAGGCGGCTCAGAAATCAGCGCAGATGCCGCTTGGAAAGCAGAGCATCAAAGAACTGATCGGTCAGAATCAGGGAGTCAGCAGTATCCCCATTGAGAAAACGGATTTGAAAGGCTTTGAACAGGTGGCGCGGAAATACGGTGTGGATTATGCCATTACGAAAGACCAAAATGTGATTCCACCCAAGTACACGGTGTTCTTTAAGGCGAAGGATGCGGATGCACTGACTTCCGCTTTTGAGGAATTCACCAACCGCAAGCTGAAAGCAAAGGAAAAACCGAGTGTTCTGGAGCAGCTTAACAAGCTCAAAGAACTGGTGGCTGCAATTCTGCCGGATAAGGTTCGTCACAAAAGTCAGGAGCGTGATCTATGAGTAATAAGACCAAGAAGCTGCTGATCCTGAACCTGCCGTACTTCATTGCCGGTCTTGTATGTACCAATCTGGGAGAAGCGTGGAGAATTGCCGAGGGCGCAGACATGTCTGAAAAGCTCCTCGGCTTTCTTTCTGCCCTGGGTGCAGCATTTTCCAACCCGATGCCAAGTCTGCATCCGCTGGATTTGCTGATTGGTGTGTGCTGCGGAGCGGGTCTGCGGCTTGCTGTGTATCTGAAAGGCAAAAATGCCAAGAAATATCGTCATGGTATGGAGTATGGCTCTGCCCGGTGGGGTACGCAGAAAGACATCGAACCGTTTGAAGATCCAGTGTTTGCAAACAATGTGATTCTGACCCGGACGGAGCGGCTGATGATGGGCAATCGCCCGAAGAATCCGGCAAATGCCAGAAACAAAAATGTGCTTGTGGTCGGCGGTTCCGGCAGCGGTAAGACGAGATTTTGGCTTAAACCCAACCTTTTACAATGTCACAGTTCCTACGTGGTCACTGACCCGAAAGGTGATATCGTAATCGACTGCGGCCAAGCCCTTTTGAAGAACGGATACAGTATCCGGATTTTCAATACTATCAATTTCAGAAAGTCGATGCATTATAATCCCTTCGCGTATATTCACAGCGAAAAGGATATTTTGAAGCTGACCACAACCCTCATTGCCAACACTAAAGGGGACGGCAAGGCCGGTGACGAATTCTGGACGAAGGCAGAGACCTTGCTGTATTGTGCTTTGATTGGTTATATCCATTATGAGGCACCGCTGGAAGAGCAGAACTTTGCAACGCTGATTGAATTTCTGAACGCGATGGAAGTGCGCGAGGATGATGAAACCTTTCAGAATCCAGTGGATCAGATGTTTGAAGCTCTGAAAAAGAAAAAACCGAACCACTTTGCTGTCCGCCAATATGCCAAGTTCAAGCTGGCGGCGGGCAAGACCTTAAAGTCGATTCTGGTGAGCTGCGGTGCACGTCTGGCTCCCTTCGATATTGAGGAAGTCCGCGATATCACCATGTACGATGAGCTGTCGCTGGATACGGTGGGAGATAAGAAAACGGCTCTGTTCCTCATTATGAGCGATACAGACCCGACTTTTAATTTCCTGATTTCGATGATCTATACACAGCTGTTTAACCTGCTGTGCGAGAAAGCGGATGATATTTACGGCGGCAGATTGCCGGTGCATGTGCGCTGCCTGATTGATGAGTGTGCGAACATTGGTCAGATTCCAAATCTGGAAAAGCTGGTAGCCACCATCCGATCAAGAGAAATCTCGGCATGTCTGGTACTTCAGGCACAGAGCCAGTTGAAGGCAATCTACAAGGACAATGCCGATACCATCATCGGCAATATGGATTCTCGTATTTTCCTTGGCGGTTCGGAGCCGACTACGCTGAAAGAGCTGAATCAGGCATTGGGAAAAGAAACGATTGATCTGTACAACACTTCCGATACCAGAGGCAACAGCCCATCTTACGGCACCAATTACCAAAAGGTTGGGCATGACCTGGCTTCGGTGGATGAACTGGCTGTGCTGGATGGCGGAAAGTGCATTTTGCAGCTGCGCGGTGTCAGACCGTTCAAGTCAGATAAATACGATCTGACCCAGCATCCGAACTACAAGCTCACTGCCGGTGCTGATAAGAAAAACACGTTCAGCATCGAGACGTTTCTCGATCATCGGCTGAAGCTCAAGCCCGGTGATAAGTACGAAGTAGTTGATGCAGATCATGCCAAATAAGTTTGTTCCGGTGACGAAGATGTCATGGGTACGCTGCTGGTAACAGAATAAGATAAGGGGCGGCGAGCTGCCGCCTCTTTACATAGCCAGGTTTCTGATTGGGATTGGAGACCTGGCTATATGTTTGCCCATTTGCAGGTGCACATGCAGATGGAAAATCACTATTCATTAGCCCGCAAGGGCGCATCGTACAAGGAGGTACACATTTATGGCATTTTTCAACAGCGCAGTAACCGTTCTTCAGACTCTTGTCATCGCACTGGGTGCCGGTCTCGGCATCTGGGGAGCCATCAACCTGCTGGAGGGCTACGGCAACGACAACCCCGGTGCCAAATCCCAGGGTATGAAACAGCTGATGGCTGGCGGCGGCGTGGCACTGATCGGCACGACTCTGGTGCCGCTGCTTTCTGGACTTTTTGGTTAAACAGAAAGTATACGATGTTGGAATTCTGATGAGGGCGGCGGTGAGCCGCCCTTTTTACATAGCCAGGTTTCTGATGGAAATTGGAGACCTGGCTATTATTTTGCCCATTTGCAGGTGCACATGCAAGGGGACATTCACTATTTATCAGCCCATAAGGGCGCATCGTACAAGGAGGTACACATTTATGGCATTTTTCAACAGCGCAGTAACCGTTCTTCAGACCCTCGTCATCGCACTGGGTGCCGGTCTCGGCATCTGGGGAGCCATCAACCTGCTGGAAGGCTACGGCAACGACAACCCTGGTGCCAAGTCTCAGGGCATGAAGCAGCTGATGGCTGGCGGCGGCGTGGCACTGATCGGTACGACTCTGGTGCCGCTGCTTTCCGGTCTGTTCGGTTAAGCAAAAGCTGTCGGAGCGAAGATTCCGGCCGGGCGGCGAAAGCTGCCTGTTACATAGTCAGGTGCAGGCAATCTCCGCAGCTGGCTATTTTCTGCGCTCTCTGGCAGGTGCACATGTTGGAAGTATGGCGCAGAACCGCAGTTTAGAATCGCACCGGCGGATAGGCCGGACAAGTTACAGGAGGACAAATCTATGGCGTTTCTTACTACAACTGCATCGGCACTGTCTCTTTTCTCTCAGCTGTTCATGCTTCTGTCCCGGATGGCGAAGCTGTTCGGCGTGTTTGCGTAAGGAAGGAGGCGGCTCATGCAGAGTATCCTTGAACAGATCACAGATTGGCTCAAGAGCATGATCATCAGCGGTATCATGGGAAATCTTTCAGGGATGTTCGATTCGGTCAACCAGCAGGTTGGACAGATCGCAGGCGATGTGGGAACCACACCGGCGAACTTTTCACCTGCTGTTTTTTCTATGATCCGCAACATCTCGGAATCCGTGATCCTGCCCATTGCCGGAATGGTGCTGACTTTCATCGCCTGTTATGAGCTGATCCAGATGCTCATTGAGCATAACAATCTGGCAAATTTCGAGACATGGACATTTTTCAAATGGGTCTTTAAGACCTTTCTGGCAGTGACCCTGATCTCGAACACATTCAATATCACGATGGCTGTCTTTGATGCGGCGCAGCAAGTGATCTCCCGAAGCGGCGGGCTGATTTCCGGCAGTACGTCCGTCAGCGATGCGACCCTGACAGCAATGCAGGCCACGCTGGAAGGCATGGACTTAGGACCGCTGCTGGGACTGTATTTGCAGACCTTTGTGGTTCAGGTCACGATGCTGGCGTTGTCGGCTATCATCTTTGTCATCGTGTATGGCCGAATGGTGGAAATATATCTCATGGTGAGCCTTGCGCCGATTCCGTTCGCAACCTTTGGAAACCATGAGCAGAGCCATACCGGTCAAAACTATCTGCGCTCCCTGTTTGCACTGGGATTCCAGGGCTTTCTTATCATGATCTGTGTAGGCATCTATGCAGTTCTGATTCAGAACCTGTCCTTTTCGGATAACATCATCAGCAGCATTTGGGGCGTTTTGGGCTATACGGTTTTGCTGGCATTTACGCTGTTTAAGACGGGAAGCCTCGCGAAATCCGTGTTTGCAGCGCACTAAGAGAGGAGGAATGATTCATGGCATCTTATATTTCTGTGCCGCGAGACCTTTCAAAGGTCAAGACCAAGGTCTTTATGAACCTGACCAAACGGCAGATTCTCTGCTTCGGAGCCGGTGCGCTGATTGGCGTTCCGGTTTTCTTTTTGCTCAAATCCAGCGGAAATCTGAGCCTTGCTGCACTTGGCATGATGGCAGTGATGCTGCCGCTCTTCTTTCTTGCCATGTACGAGAAAGACGGTCAGCCGCTGGAAGTGGTGGCAAAGCATTTCTATGAGGCGAAGTTCAAGAGGCCGAAAACGCGGCCTTACAAAACGAAAAATTACTATGCACTGCTGGTTCAGCAGGCAGACGTGGAAATGGAGGTAAATCGCATTGTTCAAAATTCTCGAAAAGCTGACAGCGAAGAATAAAAAGCAGGATGACATCCGAATGCCGTCTCATCTGTCAGCCGCAGAGCAAAAACAGGTGCAGACGGTGATTGATCGTGCAAGGGGTGACCGCACGGTTCCGCATTCGGCACAGGAGAGCATTCCTTTTCAGCGGATGTTCCCGGACGGTATTTGCCGTGTGACGGACAATTACTACACCAAAACCATTCAGTTTCAGGACATCAATTACCAGCTGGCGCAGCAGGAAGATCAGACGGCTATCTTTGAGGAATGGTGCAGCTTCCTGAACTTCTTTGATTCCAGCATCCGCTTTGAGCTTTCTTTTATGAATATGGCTACGGATGCCTCGAATTTTGAGAAGATGGTGCGCATCCCGTACCAGAAGGATCATTTCAATCCGGTGCGCACGGAGTACAGCACCATGCTGCGCCGCCAGCTTGCCCAAGGTAACAACGGCCTGACCAAGACGAAGTATCTGACGTTTGGCATTGAGGCGGAATCCATGAAACAGGCAAAGCCGAGGCTTATCCACATCGAGATCGACCTGATGAACAACTTCAAACGCTTGGGTGTCCGGGCAAAATTGCTGAACGGCAAGGAACGGCTTCATCTGATGCACGATATGTTCCACATGGGTGACCATGACCGATTCAATTTCGATTGGAAGTGGTTGCCGGAGAGCGGACTGTCGGTAAAGGACTTTATTGCACCGACCGGGTTTGCCTTTCCGAAGAACCGCATTTTTCAGATGGGCGGGATGTATGGCTCCATGTCCTATCTCCAGATCACGGCTTCCGACCTGTCGGACCAGCTGCTGAAAGATTTTCTGGATATGGAATCCAGCCAGATTGTGACCATGCACATTCAGTCGGTAGACAGAACAAAGCAATCAAGTCCATTAAGCACACCATTACGGAGCTGGATCGTTCCAAGATTGAGGAACAGAAGAAAGCTGTCCGTTCCGGATACGATATGGACATCATTCCGTCAGATTTGGCAACTTACGGCA
>NZ_QUDH01000032.1:0-7874 GCF_003477445.1 Clostridium sp. AF50-3
CCCCCTATCAGATTGTTGTGTTTCGGTATCATTTCGGTGTCAGTTCGCCAGTTCTCCCCGGTGTCGTTCCTCCCCTGAATCTCACAGCGGCGTATCGCTCCCTTTGGTATGCTCGTTTCGGTCAGGGTTCCTCCACATCCCTGCCAAAAGTCATGGCACTACATCGCCGGGGAAGCATATCCCACACAGGCTGGTCATTCGATTGGAATAATCCATCGATGAACTACCTGTATCATAGAACATTTTTGTGCCCTATGCCGTATGTCCACAAAGTAGGAATTAGGGGTAAAAATCAGAAATTTCCACGATTGCGGAAAGTGTGATATAATCCAGTTAAGCGGCAGCAATGCAACCGCCGGAAAGGAGCGTGCGCCCATGAAAGGAGCAACAAGCATACAGGAACGCCTTTGGGAACTCCGCAAGGATAAAGGCTTAAATCTGGAAGAATTATCAGAGCTGACGGGTATTTCCAAATCAGCCCTTGGCAGTTATGAGAAAGAGGATTATAAGGAAATCAATCATGGCAACCTTATCACGCTGGCAGATTTCTATGGGGTTTCCGTTGATTATCTGCTGTGCCGGACAGAGAACCGGGGGCAGATCAACACGCCATTGACGGAGCTGCATTTGAATGATGAGATGGTTGCACTTCTGAAAAGCGGTCGGATTAACAACCGCCTGCTCTGCGAACTTGCCACCCATAAGGACTTTATCAAGTTTCTTGCGGACATTGAGATTTATGTGGATGGGATTGCCACTATGCAGATTCAAAACCTCAATGCCCTTGTCGATACCGTCCGGCATGAAATCATTGAACGGTATCGCCCCGGCGAAGATGACCCGCATTTGAAGGTGCTGCAAGCCGCACATATCAGTGATGATGAGTATTTCAGTCACATGGTTCTGGATGACCTCAACCTGATTATCCGGGATATTCGGGAAGCCCACAAAAAGGACAGCGAGAGTGCGCCCCAGACCACTGTTGCCAATGAACTGAAAGAAAATCTGGAAGCGGTCGAAAATTTCAAGGGCAGCCGTTTGGAAAAACTGGCAATGCTTTACTGCAAGCAACTCGGTATCAACTACAAAAATTTATCGGAAGAAGAATTTCGCTGGCTGATTCGGATTCTCCAAAAATCAAAGAAAATGGGAACGCCTATCAGCCAAAGGAAAAAACGGTAAAGAAAAACCGCTGTTGCATGGTTTGTTAGCTTCCATGTAGCAGCGGTTTTTACTGTGGTTATTCAGTTGAAATTCAGAACGATAAACTGGAAGTTATCGATTTCTTTGTGCGCTGTATCTAACGGACAGCACAATGCTTACTGATGCGGTAATGACCTTTGCAAATACGGCGCTCCACCAAATCGTGATTTGACCGCCAAACACCGGCGGCAGCATCAGCATCAACACCAGCATGATGATGGGTTCGATAAAGGTCAGAACATAGGACAGCACACTTTTTTCGGTTGCGTAGAAAGCCGCCGCGGAAACTCGTGTGATGGCGTCAAACGGAACCGACACAAGGAAGATCGGCATGACCTTTATGACCCCTGCGTTTACCTCGGCAGATGAACCGAACAGTAGTCCAATCTTTCCACGGAGCAGGTAAATCAGAATCGCACTGATTACCGCCAAAACCATGGAAAATTCATACGCCAGCGTTTTGGTTTGTTTGAGCGATTTTTCTTCGCCTGCTCCGTAGAACTGACTCATGAGCGGCTGGCTACCATCACCGACACCCTGCAAAAGAAGATAAACAATGCAGATGATATAGGAGATACAGGCATAGGTGGCGATAGCCTCCTGTCCGCCATAATAAACCGAAAATCGGTTGATGATCACAAGAGAGATATTTGGGGCAAGGGTCAAGCCAAATGGAGCAAGTCCGATTTTTAATATCTGAAATGCCGTTTTCGGGGTATCAACAGGTGCGATTTTCAGAGTGAGGTTCTTTTTGATGGCGCAATACACGAGTGCAACCGCCATGGTAACTCCCTGCCCAATAATGGTCGCCAATGCCGCACCGTACATGCCCCGTCCAAGAACCCACACAAAAGTATAGTCAAGAGCAACATTGGTAGCAAAGCCGCAGATCATAGCGATCATTGCCCACAAAGAACCGCCGTAATTACGCATAAACGGAACCAGTCCGGTGCCGAACACCTGTAAAATCGCTCCAAGGGCAATTACCTTGATATACTCATTTCCCAGAGTAAGCAACTCGCCCGATGCACCAAGGCAGAAAGGATTTTCTCTGAAGTGAAGAAAACGGTGACAGTCAGGACAGCGCTGAAAAGAAGCATCAGCCATGTTGCACCGGCAACGAACTCCCGTGCTTTTTTCTCATTTCCTGCTGCTTTCAGAATGGAGTATTTGACTGAACCGCCCATTCCGATTCCTGTCCCTACGGATTGCAGGACCGCCGTGATGGGATATGCAATGTTGATTGCGGAAAGTCCGGCATCCCCGATTGAGTTGCCTACAAAGAAACCGTCAACGATGGCATACACCCCGGAAAGCGCAAAGGATAACACGGACGGAATCACATACTGAAAGAAAGTCCGCTTGTTATTCACTGCCCAGACCTCCTCTCAGCTCTCTTTCAAAGAGAAGATTGAAAAGGTCAAGAATTTCACACATGGCTTGGAGCCGTTCGTTCCCGATTGTTCTATAAACCTTCTCCTCGGCTTTTCGTAAAGGCGCAATCATTCTGTGGGCGTATACCTGTCCGCTTTCAGTCAAGACGATCCGCTTCTCACGTTTATCGCCCTCGCTGGCCTCCAACAGTAAATAGCCCTTCTTTTGAAGTGCGCTCACGACCGTATGAACCGTCTGTTTTTGCATACCGAAATTCTCTGCGATCTGCTTTTGCGTCAGTTCTCCCATGGATTCCAGCGCATACAGCACCATCATTTCCGGGTATCCGATGCCAAGTACTGAAGCTGCTTTTGTATATAGCGCAGTGCTTTTCGCCCACGCAACGTTAAAATGATTGTTTTCCATAAGTCCTCCTCTTACAAATAGTATTTACAAATACTATTATAGTATATTGTAAGGACTATTGTCAAGGGCGTATGGAGCAAAAAATTCTTATTTGTCATAATCATTCTACCATACCGTTATGAATAAATCATCTCTTGCAAAATAATTTCTTCTGCCCGGTTGTGAATGTTATTGCAACGCCGCACCCATTCCATTTGTTGGGTTCGTTTCAATTCCTCGGTCACGCCCTCGGCATCTTTCATCTGCTCCATGATGGTGTCTAACCGTTCCTGTGCCTGTTCGTTCAGGTCTGCAAGGTATGTCCATAACTCCCCGGTCAAGGTCAATGTGTTCAATCTGGCTGGGTGGACTTCTCTTAAATATTCCCGGTGCATCCGTCCGTACTTTCCGATGGGGCGGTGTTCTTCCGGCAGCTTCAAGTCTGGGATGTAGTAATCTCCAACAAGGATATAATCAATTCCGTTTTCTGTTATTCTTGGTTTTAATTCGCTCATGTTCCTTACCTCCTGTGGAAGCAGGCTCGTCTGGTACTAACTCAATTACATCGGTAATCTCACAATTCAGCGTTTCGCAGATACGGGCTAATGTGTCCATGCTGATGTGCTTTCCCTCTTTGCTCATGTTGGCAATCATATTCGTTGTCATACCAGCGGCAAGCCTTAAATCTTCTTTTCTCATATTACGCTCTAACAGTGTGTGCCAGAGTGGTTTATAGCTGATGTGCATATTATTTTCCTGCCTTTCTATCCATACCACCGGGGCGGCTGCCCCGGCAGGAACTTTTCTCTTATTATAACACCAATCTTGTGAAATCACAATTTATTCTTGTAGCCTGCCGCTGATACCGTCTGGATTGTGCTTTTCCTTTCTTTTTGTTCCCTTTAATTAGCCATCAACTGCTTCATGCCCTGGCTCTTTGCTGATGTGTGATAAAGAAGTAATAGAAGTGCAAAAAATTTTGCCGTTCCTATCCGGCACTTAGCTCTTGTGTCGGATAGGTCGGGCGGTTATTCGGGCAAGTCCACCTTGCCAACAAAAGAATAATAAATCTCAATGTCCTGCCTACGGGTCTTGTTCTCGTCATAGCTGCACTCATGCACAACGATTTTCTCTACAAACTCCCGCAACAAAGTAGGGGTAAGTTCTTCAAAGCTGGTATGCCGCCGGACAACATTCATAAACTTTTCTGCGTTCACGGTGGCTTCCTGTGCTTTGGAAAGCTCCGCTTGAATAACAGCGGCTCTTTCTTTCAGTTCCCGTTGCTCCGCTTCATAGTCTGCCGACAGCTCTGTGAAACGCTCGTCTGATATGCGCCCGGTCACGCTGTCCTCATACAGCCGCTTGAAGATAGCGGATAACTCGGCTATGCGTTTCTCGGTGGCTTCCAGCTCCTTTTTCTTGGCGGCGTTCCTGCGCTTGCCCCCGTCCTCGTTCTGCTCAATCAAGAGCTTCATAAACCGGGCTTCATGCTTTGCCGCATAGCTGGTCACTTTCCGCAGATTGGAGAGTACACCAGCGGTCAAGAGGTCGGTGCGGATAAAGTGCGCCGTACAGTCATGGGTGCGTTTCTTGTAGTTGCCGCAGATATAACAGTCCTGCTTGCGCTTGTCCGTCTGGTATCGCTGCTGATACATCACACTGCCGCAGTCTGCACAGAACAGTATGCCGGAGAACAAGCCCACTTCATCATAGCGGTTGGGGCGTTTGCGCTGCTTGCGAAGCTCCTGCACCCGTTCCCATGTTTGGGTGTCTATGATAGGCTCGTGGTGGTTCTCGAATATCGCTTGCTTTTCCTCCGGGTTTTCTACGCTGTGCTTGACTTTGTAAGAGAGTTTTTCCGTCTTGAAGTTTACCAGGCAGCCTGTGTATTCCCGGTTTTCAAGGATATGCACAACGGTATTGGTCGCCCACTTGCACTCATAGCCGGGGTGGTAGCGGCGGGTGCTGCCCGTCCTGCGGTATTCCAGCGTCCCCGGCGTGGGGATTTGCTGCTCTGTGAGCATACGGGCTATCTTGGTCGGACCGTTCCCGGCAAGGCAGAGGTTGTATATCTGCTTAACTACGGGTGCAGCTTCATCGTCAATAATGAAATTTTCGTCCTCGTCCATGAGGTAGCCATACACAGGTTTGCTTGTGATTGGCTTGCCACTCATACCTTTTGAGCGTTTTACTGCTTTGATTTTCTTGCTCGTATCTCTCACCAGCCATTCGTTAAAGATATTCCGCAGCGGGGCAAAGTCATTGTCGCCCTGTGCGCTGTCCACTCCGTCATTGATAGCGATGAAGCGGACGCCTTTCTGTGGGAAAACCATTTCCGTGTACATTCCCACTTGCAGGTAGTTTCGCCCTAACCTCGACATATCCTTTACGATAACTGTCCCGACTTTTCCGGCTTCAATGTCCGCAAGCATGGCTTGAAAACCGGGTCTTTGAAAGTTCGCACCAGAATAACCGTCGTCCGTGTACCAGCGCAGATTGGAAAAGCCGTTCTGCTTTGCATAGGTTTCAAGAATACGCTTCTGGTTGGAAATGGAATTGCTCTCGCCTTGCAGCTCGTCCTCATGGGAAAGTCTTGGGTAAAGGGCGGTAATTGGTTGTTGGTTGGTCTGTCTTAACATAAAATCCTCCGTTTCCGACAGCCAGCCCCACTATTCCGTACCTTGATTGTACCACATGGGGCGGCTGTCTGTATAGCGGCAAAAGCGTCAAATCTGCTTCTTTATGGTCGGTCAAATCGCCGTTTTTTGTGTAGCAGATGATTGGGATTGCATAGTAGAAAAACTCTTGTTCTTATGGTAAAATGGAGCTAATCAATACAAGGGGGTGTGACAATGAAAGGGTTTGTCCGTAACAATCAGTACCTTTCTCTTTGTGGTCTAAATTGTAAATTATGTCCTATGAATTTGGCAGGGCATTGTTCCGGTTGCGGCGTTGATAATCAAAGTTGTAAAATCGCAAAGTGCAGTATTGAACATGGGAAAATCGAATATTGCTTTCAGTGTACCAGCTTCCCTTGTGACAAATACGCTCATATAGATGATTTTGATTCTTTTATAACTCATCATAATCAAATGAATGACATGGAAAAAGCCAGCCAGATAGGGATTCCCGCCTATAATGCTGAACAGGAAGAAAAGCGCAAATTATTGGATTTCCTCTTGTCACACTATAATGACGGGCGCAGAAAAAATCTATTCTGTGTTGCAGTCAATCTCTTAACGATTAAAGAAATTGAAAATATCTTGCAAACAGTTAAATCCGATAAGGATTTTCAAAGTATGGGGAAGAAAGAACAGGCTTCTGTTATCGCAAAACTGTTGCAGGATATAGCTGCTCCAAAAGGCATTGAGTTGAAACTTCGGAAAAAATAAAGTTGTTACTGATATTCCAGCGGTCATGCTCCCCGGCGTGACCGCTTTTCCATGTCATCACTTATGCGCTGAACGGTGGCGTATGTCCGGCAGCAGCCTCCGCTTCCAGCACTTTCATCATCTTGTCGGCTGCGGTGGCTGTGGTATCTTTCTTGAAAAAGCCGGACACAACAAGCACGGTGTTACCCATGCGGATCTCCGTCACGCAGTCCGGGCGGCGGTCGGTGCGGTCATTGTTATTCTGTTTGTTTTCTGTCATAGGCAACTCCTTTCACTTCAACAGTTCTTTTAGTCCATTGAGCTTGGCTTGTGCCGTTTCCTTTCGGAAGTTCTCGCCTGTAAAGAGGATAGGCAGACACATTTCAAGCACTCGGTCATAGATACGGGCGTGGGCGGTGTCCTGTGGATTTTGCAGTTCCGTAAGGCTTAGATTGGTGGTGACAATCAGCGGCTTTCGGCTGCGGTATCGGCTGTCAATTACATTGTAGACCTGTTCCAAACCGTACTCTGTGCCACGCTCCATACCAAAATCATCAAGTATCAGCAGAGGGAAACGGCAAAGACGCTCGATATATTCGTTTCGCCCCTCAAAGCTGGCAGTTAAATCATTCAGTATCGCAGAAAAGTTTGTCATGCGGACGGAGATTTCCTGTTCCATAAGGCATTGGCAATGCACCCGGCAAAATAGCTTTTTCCTGTGCCTACCTTGCCCCACAAGAGCAGACCATAGTTGTTTTCTCTCATCTGCTCCCAATGCTCCACATATAAATGTGCCTTGCTCATCTGCGGGCATTTGCCGTTGTCATGTGCAAAAGTCCATTCCTGCATGGTGAGGTCGGTAAAGCCCCGGCGTTTCAGTTCCATAACGGTGTCAAGGTGTCGTCTGCGTTCCTCGGCGGATTCACATTCCAAACGCTTCTCCCGTTGGCAGTCACATTCTGTCGGGTGCTTGTCATGCCCCAACCATGCGGCGGTTTCTTTGGGAAAGTAGGCTTCTTTCGCCGTGCGGCACTTGCCGCAGTAAAGCAGACCGTCCTCGCCCGTGTAGTCCTCCGGCTCTGCGGTAGTAGTCATCATATTCAAAACGGTATCGGTAAAAAGTTCAGTCATAAACTCTCGCCCTCCTTAAAGGTGTAATCGGGTATGCCTTTTTTCGGCGGTTTCTTGGCTTCGTCCTCCTGCGCCCACTTGTATATCGTGGCTGCATGGCTACGGTATTTCGTTCCTTTGGACGCTATATGAGTAGATAAGCGGTCAATATAATACTCCCATTTGTCGGGCAGTTCCGCTTTCAGCTCGTCCAGTTCCGTATCGGAAAGAAAAACATTGTTGTATCTGCCATAGCTGCGGGCGGGGGCTTGTCCCGTTTCTAACTCTCTCTCTTTTTCTATCTCTATATCTATCTCTTTCTTTATCTCTATCTCTGGTGGACGAATGTCGGACAAATGTCCGCCATTTGTCCGCGGCGGCAAAAGTGCCTTATTTTCAAGCCTTGCGGCG
>NZ_QUDH01000033.1:0-5569 GCF_003477445.1 Clostridium sp. AF50-3
GACTGGGCCGACCGGGGCTGACGGCGCTACCGGCCCAACTGGCGCTACAGGAGCTACCGGCGCTGCGGGTCCGACTGGCGCTACAGGTCCTACCGGCGCTGCAGGAGCTGTCGGCGCTACAGGAGCTACCGGCGCAACGGGTCCTACCGGCGCTACAGGTCCTACCGGTCCCGCCGCCACCGTTACCGCCGCTGCTCCCGTCGCAGATGCAACAAGTGCTGAAGATGTCGTTGAACGCTTCAATGAACTTCTTGCCAACCTGCGTGCCGCCGGACTTCTGGCAACCGACAATGCGTAAAAGGCTGAAATTCTGTGAAAAAGAATGTACCTTGACACATTCGGGCGTCTCGCGCGGTCGCTTGCGACATGTTTCTGCTTCGCGCGAGTACGCATCCTCGCGGAGCGTTTGTTGTTTCATAGAACGCAATTTCCTATGAAACAACAGAAAAACCCCGGAACCTTACGGTTCCGGGGTATCTCTTACGTCTGGACACAATGCGCTTCCTGGAAGCGACTTTATAATATATATACGGTACATCTTCTTGCCTGCTGCGCATACAAGAAGCACCTTTGTTTAATTCATTGATTACTCGATGATAGTAGCAACTCTACCAGATCCTACTGTACGGCCGCCCTCACGGATAGCGAAACGAAGACCCTGCTCCATAGCTACCGGATGAATCAGCTCTACAGTCATCTCTACGTTGTCGCCCGGCATACACATCTCGGTACCAGCCGGTAACTCACAAACGCCTGTTACGTCAGTGGTTCTGAAGTAGAACTGCGGACGATAGTTGTTGAAGAACGGAGTATGACGACCACCCTCGTCTTTTGTCAGAACGTAAACCTGAGCAGTAAATTTCTTATGGCATTTTACAGAGCCCGGTTTAACCAGACACTGACCACGCTGGATGTCAGTTCTCTGAACACCACGAAGCAGAGCACCGATGTTATCACCAGCCTCAGCCTGATCAAGCAGCTTACGGAACATCTCGATACCAGTTACAACAGTCTTACGAGTCTCCTCGTGAATACCAACGATCTCAACCTCATCGTTCAGTTTCAGAGTACCACGCTCAACACGGCCGGTAGCAACAGTACCACGACCTGTGATGGTGAATACGTCCTCGATTGGCATCAGGAACGGCTTATCAGTAGCACGTACCGGATCCGGAATGTAGGAATCTACAGCGTCCATGAGCTCCATGATCTTGTCGCCCCACTCGCCGTTCGGATCTTCAAGAGCCTTCAGAGCAGAACCCTGGATGATCGGTGTGTCATCGCCCGGGAACTCGTACTCGTTCAGCAGGTCTCTGATCTCCATCTCAACCAGCTCAAGCAGCTCCGGATCGTCTACCATATCGCACTTGTTCATGAATACTACGATGTACGGTACGCCTACCTGACGGGAAAGCAGGATGTGCTCTCTTGTCTGAGCCATAACACCATCGGTAGCAGCTACAACCAGAATAGCGCCATCCATCTGAGCAGCACCAGTGATCATGTTCTTAACGTAGTCAGCATGTCCTGGGCAGTCAACGTGTGCGTAATGTCTCTTCTCTGTCTGATACTCAACGTGTGCAGTAGAGATAGTAATACCACGCTCTCTCTCTTCCGGAGCTTTATCGATATCCTCGAAGTTCTCAGCTGTGTTACCAGCTACTCTTGCAGCCAGAACTTTTGTGATAGCTGCTGTCAGGGTTGTTTTACCATGGTCTACGTGTCCGATAGTACCAATGTTACAATGCGGTTTAGTTCTTTCAAACTTTGCTTTTGCCATTTTAAGACGTCCTCCTTAATTTACACCCAATACGGGTATCTCAATTTATGTTAGGCTGACTCTAATTATATTCGATTAGAGCCGTTTTTTCAAGCCTAATATTGCTTTTCCGGGCAGTTATCTGCCCGGAAAAGGCAATATAGTTACATTTTTAATTATTTCTCAGCTTTTCCAGCAAGAACTTTCTCCTGAACGCTCTTCGGAACCTGCTCATATTTCTCAAAGAACATGGAGTAGTTACCACGTCCCTGAGTTCTGGAACGAAGGTCGGTAGAATAACCGAACATCTCTGCCAGCGGAACATAAGCCTTAACCAGCTTGCCGCCGCCGATGTCTTCCATACCCTCGATACGACCACGACGAGAGTTGATATCACCGATGATATCACCCATATACTCTTCCGGCATGGTTACCTCAACCTTCATGATCGGCTCAAGCAGTACCGGGTTACCTTTACGCATAGCATCCTTGAATGCCATGGAACCTGCGATATGGAAAGCCATCTCAGAAGAGTCGACCTCATGGTAGGAACCATCGTATACGTCAGCGTGAACGCCGAGTACCGGGAATCCGCCGAGGATACCTGCCTTAGCAGCCTCTTCGATACCTTCGCCTACAGCCGGGATGTACTCTTTCGGGATAGCACCGCCGACAACGCTGGACTCAAACTTGAAGGTCTCTTCGCCGTTCGGATCCATCGGAGTGAAGTGTACCTTACAGTGACCGTACTGACCACGACCACCAGACTGTTTTGCATACTTGCTGTCTACATCTACAGCCTTTGTGAAGGTCTCTTTGTAAGCTACCTGCGGAGCACCTACGTTAGCTTCAACGTGGAACTCACGAAGCAGACGGTCTACGATAATCTCCAGATGGAGCTCGCCCATACCAGCGATGATTGTCTGACCAGTCTCTTTGTTTGTATAAGCACGGAAGGTCGGATCCTCCTCTGCCAGTTTTGCAAGAGCCTCGCCCATCTTGTCCTGACCAGCTTTGGTCTTCGGCTCGATAGCGATGTCGATAACCGGCTCCGGGAACTCCATGGACTCCAGGATTACCGGATGCTGCTCATCACAGATAGTATCACCTGTGGTGGAGAACTTGAATCCGATCGCTGCTGCGATATCACCGGAGTAAACCTTTTCCAGCTCGTGACGCTTGTTGGCATGCATCTGAAGGATACGTCCAACACGCTCTTTTTTGTCCTTTGTTGCATTCAGTACGTATGAACCGGAGTTCATAACACCTGAGTACACACGGAAGTAAGCCAGCTTACCTACGAACGGGTCGGTCATGATCTTGAATACAAGAGCAGAGAACGGCTCTTCGTCGGAAGAATGTCTTACAGTCTCGTTGCCATCCAGGTCAACACCCTTGATCGGCGGGATGTCAAGCGGAGACGGCATGAACTCGATGATTGCATCCAGGAGCTTCTGAACACCCTTATTTCTGTATGCAGTACCACAGCATACCGGGATTGCCTGACACTCGCAGGTTGCTTTTCTTAATACTTTCTTTAACTCATCTACAGACGGCTCTTCACCCTCAAGGTAAGCCATCATCAGATCGTCGTCCAGCTCGCAGATCTTCTCTACCAGCTCGGTGTGGTAAAGCTCAGCGTCATCCTTCATATCCTCCGGGATATCAAGGATGCTAATGTCCTCACCCTTATCATCATTGTAGATGTATGCTTTCATCTCGAACAGGTCGATAATTCCCTTGAAATCATCTTCCTTGCCGATCGGAAGCTGTAAACAGATAGCATTCTTACCAAGTCTGGTCTTGATCTGCTCTACACAGCCATAGAAGTTTGCACCCAGGATATCCATCTTGTTGATGAATGCCATACGCGGTACATTGTAGGTATCAGCCTGACGCCATACGTTCTCAGACTGCGGCTCTACACCACCCTTAGCACAGAATACACCTACAGCACCGTCCAGTACACGCAGGGAACGCTCAACCTCAACCGTGAAGTCAACGTGTCCTGGAGTATCGATGATGTTGATACGATGCTCCAGAGCGCCTGGTTTCGGTTTGCAGTTTTCCTGCAGAGTCCAGTGACAGGTTGTCGCTGCAGAAGTGATGGTAATACCTCTCTCCTGCTCCTGAGCCATCCAGTCCATGGTAGCAGTACCTTCATGAGTATCACCGATCTTATAGTTAACACCAGTATAATACAGAATACGCTCAGTAGTGGTAGTCTTACCAGCATCGATATGAGCCATAATACCAATATTTCTGGTTCTCTCTAACGGATATTCTCTTCCAGCCAAAGCTTTTTCCTCCTATTAGAATCTGTAATGAGCAAATGCCTTGTTAGCCTCTGCCATCTTATGCATATCTTCTTTCTTCTTCACAGATGCACCAGTGTTGTTAGCTGCATCCAGAATCTCTTTTGCCAGTCTCTCTTCCTGAGTCTTCTCGCCTCTCTTACGGGAGTACAGAGTGATCCAGCGAAGTGCAAGAGCCTGTCTTCTTTCCGGCTTAACCTCGATCGGTACCTGATAGGTAGCACCACCGATACGTTTTGCCTTAACTTCCAGAACCGGCATGATGTTGTTCATTGCCTCTTCGAAAACCTCTACAGCTTCCTTACCGGATTCTGCAGCGACACGATCAAACGCGCCGTATACGATCTTCTGAGCAACGCCCTTTTTGCCGTCCAGCATGATGTTGTTGATTAATTTAGTAACAACCTTGTTGTTGTACAGCGGATCCGCTAATACGTCTCTTTTCTGAGTATGTCCTTTACGTGGCACGTTACTTCCCTCCTTAATATCTGCTCCGGCGGGGAGCCGCGGGAGCCATTCATTAGATCTTAGGTACTCGCATTATTCGCTTAGTGAGGTCTTTCACGAACTTAGCGAATAAGCACACCTGCGAAACGAGCGCGTCTTTCAGCGCGCCACCACGCATGGTGCCTCTTTCTTGGCGACGAATTCAATTTCTTGAACAGCCGTCTTCTTCGCCTTTTCACGAAATTGCTCACCTAAGTCTTGTTGCGTCTCGTGCGCGGTTCTATGATTCCCTGCAACCTACAGGATCAATATCAAAGTCCGGCACATTCATTCTAAATCTAATAGAACTTCTACCTAATTAAAATTATTTCTTGTCTTTCGGTCTCTTAGCGCCGTATTTGGAACGCGCCTGTTTTCTGTTGGCTACGCCTGCAGTATCAAGAGTACCTCTGATGATGTGGTATCTGGTACCTGGTAAGTCTTTTACACGACCACCACGAATCAGAACAACGCTGTGCTCCTGTAAGTTGTGTCCCTCACCCGGGATGTAGCTTGTTACTTCGATACCGTTGGAAAGACGAACTCTGGCGATTTTTCTAAGAGCAGAGTTAGGCTTTTTAGGTGTTGCAGTCTTAACGGCTGTACACACGCCTCTCTTCTGCGGTGCAGAAACGTTGATAGCTTTCTTCTGTAAAGAGTTGTATCCCTTCTGCAGAGCCGGAGCTGTTGATTTCTTTTCAGATGTCTGTCTTCCCTTTCTTACTAACTGGTTAAATGTAGGCATCCTTTTCACCTCCTGTGATATTGTCTGTGGTTGCTTTTTTAAGCTTGTATTTCCGCGCAGAAATTCCTTGAATTTTGCACGCTTACTTATTATAGCTAGTTTGAGTTGCACTGTCAAGGTATAAAATGCAAATTTTTCCCGTAAAATAAAGGGTTTGTTACTGTTCACGCATACGTGCCCAGTAACGGAATTTGCCGTGGCTTCGCATTTAAATACGGCAAATTCCTGCTGCCACCACGTTTTCTTACGGCACTTTCGGTTCCA
>NZ_QUDH01000034.1:1573-4964 GCF_003477445.1 Clostridium sp. AF50-3
TTTCGAGGATGACAATTAAAGATTGAAATCCAGGAAATGAAAGATTTCCGGTGTCGATGCGCTTAGGGGACACACCCGTTCCCATCCCGAACACGATGGTTAAGACCTAAGCGGCCGATGATACTATGCTGGAGACGGCATGGGAAAGCAGGTGGATGCCGGATTCCATTAAAAACAATTCGCTGAATGCGATTTGAAATAGAACGGACACATCGGAATGGATGAACTATCTGTGATGAGGATGTGTTAACCTACACCAGCAGGGAAGTGCTGTTCCATATAACTGGTTTTTACCAGTGATTCATAAGTTCGAGCTTATCGAGGTTGTGAATGACTGATAAACTTCAGTCAAGTATGTACCTTGAAAACTGCATATTGAAAATCTGATACAAAGTTCAAACCGAGAGGTTTGAAACAAATATCAAGACATCCGAGGTGTTACACGAAAGTGTAACCAAACAAACCAAAAACAAGCAATTATTAATTGTAAACACCATAAGCCAAAGATGCAACGCTATGCATCTGAGAGGAACACCGTACCCGCGGTGTGAATCAATTGGTTAAGCTAATAAGAGCGCAGGGTGGATGCTTGGCACTAAGAGCCGATGAAAGACGTGATAAGCTGCGAAAAGCTTCGGGGAGGAGCAAATATCCATTGATCCGGAGATATCTGAATGGGGAAACCCGGCTGAGAAGACCTCAGTCATCCATACGCCAATACATAACGTATGGAAGGGAACCCGCTGAACTGAAACATCTAAGTAGGCGGAGGAAGAGAAAGAAACATCGATTCCCAAAGTAGCGGCGAGCGAAATGGGAAGAGCCCAAACCAGAGTGCGTGCACTCTGGGGTTACGGACTGCATAAGTGAGCTGATTCGTTAATGGAACGGTCCTGGAAAGACCGGCCAGAGAGAGTGAAAGCCTCGTACATGAAAACGATAAGCAGCGGCAGGATCCAGAGTACCGCGAGACACGTGGAACCTTGCGGGAATTCGGGGGGACCACCCCCCAAGGCTAAATACTCCTTAGTGACCGATAGCGCATAGTACTGTGAAGGAAAGGTGAAAAGGACCCCGGGAGGGGAGTGAAAGAGAACCTGAAACCCTGTGTTTACAAGCTGTGGAAGCACGTTAAGGTGCAACCGCGTACTTTTTGTAGAACGGTCCGGCGAGTTGCGGATGCTGGCGAGGTTAAGGAGTAAAGCTCCGGAGCCGAAGCGAGAGCGAGTCTTAATAGGGCGTAAAGTCAGCATGTGCAGACCCGAAACCGGGTGACCTATCCATGTCCAGGTTGAAGTTCCCGTAAAAGGGAATGGAGGACCGAACGCACATCCGTTGAAAAGGGTGGCGATGAGGTGTGGATAGGGGAGAAATTCCAATCGAACCCGGAGATAGCTGGTTCTCCTCGAAATAGCTTTAGGGCTAGCCTCGTATTAGTTTAGCGGAGGTAGAGCACTGAATTTCCTAGGGGGCGTCAAAGTCTACCGAAGAATATCAAACTCCGAATGCCGCATAAATGATGTACGGGAGTCAGACTGCACGAGATAAGTTGGGTAGTCAAAAGGGAAAGAGCCCAGACCTACAGCTAAGGTCCCAAAGTGTGTGTTAAGTGGAAAAGGATGTGGGATTTCGAAGACAACTAGGATGTTGGCTCAGAAGCAGCCACACATTCAAAGAGTGCGTAATAGCTCACTAGTCGAGAGGTCCTGCGCCGAAAATGTCCGGGGCTAAAACACAACACCGAAGCTTAGGAATGTAATTATACATTGGTAGAGGAGCATTCTTAAAGAGACGAAGCAGTACCGATAAGGAGCTGTGGATTTTTAAGAAGAGAGAATGCCGGAATGAGTAGCGAGATGGAGGTGGGAATCCTCCAGGCCGAATATCTAAGGTTTCCAGAGTAAAGCTGATCTGCTCTGGGTAAGTCGGGGCCTAAGGCGAGGTCGAAAGACGTAGTCGATGGATAACAGGTTGAAATTCCTGTACTGCATATCATCAGAACTGTGGGGACACAGAGAGATACCGGAACCTGGGAATGAAGATACCAGGGCAAGCGAGGTAGGTGCTAAGCTGGCAAATCCGCTTAGTAAGCCGAAGACGTGATGCGGAGCGAACAAAAGTAGCGAAGTCCGGGATTCGAGCTGTCGAGAAAAGCCGCTATTGTGTGATATGTACCCGTACCGTAAACCGACACAGGTGGATGAGGAGAGAATCCTAAGGCCGGCGGGAGAAGCATTGTTAAGGAACTCGGCAAAATGACCCTGTAACTTCGGGATAAAGGGTGCCACAGAGATGTGGCCGCAGAGAATAGGCTCAAGCAACTGTTTAGCAAAAACACAGGTCTATGCGAAACCGAAAGGTGAGGTATATGCTGACGCCTGCCCGGTGCTGGAAGGTTACGAGGAGAGGTTAGAGCAATCGAAGCTTTGAATCTAAGCCCCAGTAAACGGCGGCCGTAACTATAACGGTCCTAAGGTAGCGAAATTCCTTGTCGGGTAAGTTCCGACCCGCACGAAAGGCGTAATGATTTGAGCGCTGTCTCGACAATGCACCCGGTGAAATTGAAATACCAGTGAAGATGCTGGTTACCTGCGCCAGGACGGAAAGACCCCATGGAGCTTTACTCTAGCTTGATACTGGGATTCGGTACTGCATGTACAGGATAGGTGGGAGACTTTGATGACAGGACGCCAGTCTTGTCGGAGTCGCTGTTGGGATACCACCCTTGTGGTACTGGATTTCTAACCAACCTCCGTGACCCGGAGGTGGGACAATGTCAGGTGGGGAGTTTGACTGGGGCGGTCGCTCCGAAAGGGTATCGGAGGCGCTCAAAGGTTCCCTCAGAATGGTTGGAAACCATTCAAAGAGTGCAAAGGCAGAAGGGAGCTTGACTGCGAGACCGACGGGTCGAGCAGGTACGAAAGTAGGACTTAGTGATCCGGTGGTAGAAAGTGGGATTGCCATCGCTCAACGGATAAAAGCTACCCTGGGGATAACAGGCTTATCACTCCCAAGAGTTCACATCGACGGAGTGGTTTGGCACCTCGATGTCGGCTCATCGCATCCTGGGGCTGAAGTAGGTCCCAAGGGTTGGGCTGTTCGCCCATTAAAGCGGTACGCGAGCTGGGTTCAGAACGTCGTGAGACAGTTCGGTCCCTATCCGGCGCGGGCGTAGGATATTTGAGAGGAGCTGCCCTTAGTACGAGAGGACCGGGGTGGACTGGCCTCTGGTGTATCTGTTGAACTATCAAGTTCATGGCAGAGTAGCCAAGCCGGGACGGGATAAACGCTGAAGGCATCTAAGCGTGAAGCCCCCCTCAAGATGAGATATCCCATACGCAAGTAGTAAGACCCCTTGAAGACGACGAGGTAGATAGGGCAGAGGTGGAAG
>NZ_QUDH01000035.1:0-4279 GCF_003477445.1 Clostridium sp. AF50-3
GGTTTTGTTCTGAATGTTCTCTTGAACTTCAAGGCTTAACCAAAAGCCTTTGTTCTTAGAATTTTCAGGGTTTTACATACTGTTCAGTTTTCAAGGTTCTTTGTTGTTGTCTCATTGACAGCTCATTTATATTACCACAATCAGTTATCTTTGTCAACAACTTTTTTATTTTATTTTTAATCTTTCTCAGAAATCCGTTTGCGTTTCCGCTCTTATTTCCTCGATTGATTTGCCCTTGTCTCAAGGACGTATGTTATGATACCAGAGTTTCCAAGGATTGTCAACAATTTTTCTATATTTGTTATTCTTTTTATTTTGTTGTGATTTTTTAGAATATTCTAACCATTTGAAGTCTATGCATCTATTTCCCCTAATCCCAGAAATGGCATCGAATCAAAAGAATCCGATGCCATTTCCATCCATTCATAAATACAGCTTTCACTTTCCATCTACACTCTCATTTATATCTATTACCTATTCCTATACTACCTTCTCTACAAATGATACTCAATCAATTTAACTGCCAGGCTGACACCGCCGCAGACCCACATCACAAGAATTGGGTTCAGTTTCCATTTGCGGAGCGCTATAAAAGCTGCCGAAAAAAGAACCAGACTGCCCCACTGGATCACCCTCTCCCCATTTACCTCTGGAAGAACTGCTGCCAGTAGCATCGAAAGTCCGGCACCTGCGATCAGCGCCACTACCGCTGGGCGAAGACTGCCTAAAATATTTCCCATCGCAGAGCCGCCGCGGTAACGCCGATATATGTATGCCAGTACCGATACAATGATACAAGATGGGAAAATACATCCCCAGGTTGCCGCAACCGCCCCCGGAAGTCCCGCTATCCGAATTCCGACAAAGGTTGCTGAATTGACCGCAATCGGTCCCGGCGTCATTTCCGCGATCGTGATAAGATTCGTAAACTCCGTCATCGTGATCCATCCCTGTCGTTCCACAATCAGGCTCTGTACCAGTGGAATCGCCGCGTAGCCGCCGCCCACGCTGAAAAGCCCTATCTGCAGAAAGCTCAAAAATAATTGTATATAGATCATATCTATTCTCCCCCTCTATACCGCACCGGTCGTCTGCTCACGTTTTCTCATCCAGATAAATCGAATCGTTCCCGCCAGAATACCCGCCGCAATGATATAGATTACATTCACATCCAGCACAAAATCAGCCAGGAACGCAATTACCATGATTGCAATTGAATACAGCTTTTTTTCCTTCAGAACATTCACTCCCAGCCCACAGGAAACATCCAGAATCACAGCCGCCACGCCGACTCGCATTCCCTCTAGTGCTGCTGCCACCCAGACGTTCGACGCAAACGCGGCGTAACAGACGGATAAAACCGCCAGAATCGCCATCGGCGGAAGAATCGTTCCGATGACTGCCACCACCATTCCGGCAAACCCATATACTTTCCAACCAACCAAAATTGCCCCATTTACCGCAATCGCGCCCGGACAGGACTGTGCCAGTGCGGTAAAATCAAGCATTTCCTGTTCATCAATCCAGTGAAGCTCATCCACGAAACATTTCTTCATAAATGTCACAATGACAAAACCGCCCCCGAATGTAAATGCGCTGATATAAAGTGTTTTTAAAAATAAAACCAGCAGTTGATGCTTCTGTTTCATCTGCCATTCCCCCTTTTTCTATTTTATCTTTTGTCTCTCCCAGTTCTCCTTCACGCAAAACAACATTCCTTTTTCTGTGCCCATTATAACACTTGCCAATTCATTTTAAAATTACTATAATTTATATATAGTTCTTATTAAAATATCTATGATTCTCTATAAAAGCAACGCCGTCAAAAATAATATTTCTGACGGCAGGAAAAAAGTAGGACAAACATACAAATACGAATGTTTCCCACTCCTTATGAAACATTCAGGAAAGGAGTTTTCATGACACTGCGGCATTTCCGAATTTTTATCGAAGTAGCATCCGCCGGAAGCATCACACAGGCGGCGCGCAATCTCTACCTGACGCAGCCAACCGTCAGCACCGCCGTCCGGGAGCTCGAAGAACACTACGGAACATTATTTTTCGACCGGATCAACCAGCGTCTGCGAATTACCGGCGAAGGGCGGCGTTTTCTCGACTATGCACGCCATTTTATCCAGATGTACGATGAAATGGAACTGGCATTTTCCAATTCCGGAATCAGCGGAGTTCTCCGCATCGGTGCCAGCACCAACGTGGGGATTTCCTATCTACCACGTTTCATGCAGCTATTTCAAGAGACATATCCCAGGTGCACACGCAGGTCCATATACAGACGACCGCACAGACGGAAGCCATGCTCTTAAATGGGGCGCTAGATCTTGCAATCGTCGGCGGAACCATCCGCTCCGAACAGATTGCCCTGACTCCCCTGTTTCAGGAACACTACACCGCCATCTGCGCGCCGGGACACCCGATGGCAGGAAAAACCGTTTCCATCAATACATTTATGAAACAACCGCTGCTCTTCCGCGAAGTCGGCAGCACCTCCTATGAAGTATTTCAAAATGCCATCCGCCAGACCGGCTGTGAGGTCACCCCTGCCTGGGAAAGTACCTCACAAGAGGCCATTCTCGAAGCCGTCCGCCTGGGGCTTGGCGTCACAATTCTGCCAAGCACTATGCTCGAAGCTGAGCTGAGACTCAGTACCATTTCCCGGATCTATTTTTCGGATTTTTCTTTTCAAAATACCGTTCATCTGGCGTGGCATCAGAGCAAGTTTCTGTCTCCTGTCATGCAGGATTTTATCCAAATGGCGCGTGAACTTTTGCCATCCAACCATATTTCCGCTCAAAATCCCCCGGGAATCTCCCCTCATACACAGCCTTTTCCTGTGATGGATGCATGACGGTTCCAGTAACTTCCGTATGAGACGGTTCGCGATTATCAGGTCATCATTATCCATATGACCTGATACGACGCTGAGGTTATCTGGGATTGGTTGCGAATACGTACGTATGATTAAAAATAATTTCTTCCTGTAATATACTTTTAGGTATAGGTATACCTATATTTCAAAAGATTACTGGAACTTGCCCGACGGGCAGCGTGCAGAGCTGATCGACGGGCAAGTTTATAATATGGCACCTCCGAGCCGGATTCATCAGGAAATTTCCTACCAGATTTCCCGACTTCTAGGAAATTATATCGAGTCCAACGGCGGAAAATGCCGCGTTTATCCGCCTCCTTTCGCCGTCAATCTGGATGCGGATGATAAAGATTGGGTTGAGCCTGATATCTCTCTTATCTGTGATCCGAATAAATTGACCGACCGCGGCTGTTCCGGCGCTCCCGCTCGCATTTTCGAAATCGTATCTCCATCCAGCCGGCGCATGGACTACCTTATCAAAAATGCTCTGACTCCCTTAAACTTACCGAATAAAATTCGTCGCCGTCCGCTCCTCCTGTTCCGGAAGACCATATTCTTTCTTGCCAAGCTCGATGGACTTCATAAGAAATGTCATATTCTTTGCAAGCATCCGCATCGTCTGCTTGCCTTCCTCATCCATCTCTGCCTCCCCTTTCTCACAGCCGTGAATACTGTTCCAGTATCTGCTGGATGCGATCGGCATATTGCTGATGGTAAAAAATTTGTTCAATTCATCAAAAGTCGCTGAGCAGCCGCCTCTGCGTGCACAGACTACACTGGCACCCACCTTCATTCTCTTATCAAAGGACGTGCTGTAAAACAAGCGGTCAAGACAGGCAATCAGCGTCGCATTAGCCGATGCATAGTAGACCGGACTGGCAATCACCAGACCATCCGCCGCCTCAAAGAGAGGTGCCAGCTCATTTACGATATCATCAAACACACATTTTCCAATTTCGCTGCACTGGTTACAGGCAATACAGCCCCGGATATCTTTATTTCCAATCTGTATGGTTGTTACCTCTACCCCACTATTTCGAAATACATTCTCCATTTCCCGGATGGCAATGGATGTGTTGCCGTTCACACGTGGACTTCCGTTTAGAATTAATACTTTGCTCATTTGGTTTCCTCCTTTTATTCTACGATACATTTATTCCAACAAATTGCTTTTAAACAGTCTGTAAGCGTATATATTGTCTTCAGGTGTCTACAACTGTCTACATAAAAATGAAAATGCAAAAAAGCGGAAACCCTGATGAATCAAAGCTTCCGCAATAATAAAAAAGAGCGCGAGACGGGACTCGAACCCGCGGCCTCGACCTTGGCAAGGTCGCGCTCCACCAACTGAGCCACTCGCGCATATTTGTAAGAATCGGGGTGACAGGATTC
>NZ_QUDH01000036.1:0-4014 GCF_003477445.1 Clostridium sp. AF50-3
AAACACACAAAATTACCATAAGTATTTTAATGATCTTTGTCATATTATTATCTGTTGGATGTAGTAATAATCAAGAAAACATTTCTGATGGCAATGAAAATGTTAATGCAGATTATGATTTTCTATTTCAAGAACTGGAAGAAAAATATGATGCTACATTAGGAATTTATGCACTTGATACAGAAACTAATAAAGAAATTTCTTATAATGCAGATGAAAGATTTGCATACTGTTCAACATATAAAGCTTTAGCTGCCGGTGCCATTTTAGAAAAATACTCTATTGAAGAACTTGATAATGTAATATATTTTGAAGAAGAAGATGTTTTATCTTATGCACCAGTTGCAAAAGATAAAGTAGATACTGGAATGACTATTAGAGAAATATGTGATGCTGCAGTTAGACAAAGCGATAATACTGCTGGAAATCTACAATTTACTCTTCTTGATGGACCTAATGGTTTTAAACAATCATTAAGTAAAATTGGTGATACTGTAAGTGAGCCTTCTAGAATAGAAACTGAATTGAATGATGCTGTACCTGGCGATATAAGAGATACTAGTACTCCTAAACAATTGGCTTTAAATTTAAAAGAATATGCAACTGGAGATATATTGTCAGATGATAAAAAAGAGATTTTTATAGATTGGATGTCAAATAATGCAACTGGTGATGAATTAATTCGCGCTGGTGTACCAAGTGATTGGATTGTGGCAGATAAAAGTGGTGCTGGTTCTTACGGAACACGAAATGATATCGCTATTGTAACACCCCCAAATAAAAAACCTATATTTGTAGCTGTACTTTCAAAAAAAGCAGAACAAGATGCAGAATATGACAATAAACTGATAGCAGATGCCACAAAAATCATCTTTGATTTAATATCATAAAAATTGATTCACTCAAAAATAAATTAATATACCAAAATACAATTACAAAAGTTTTATCTTAGAAACTCTCAAAAAGAACCATAGATAAGATTCTTCTATGACGATATAGGTGAATACTTGAATTCAAGCATTTCACCTTTTTTGTAAGGATATGTAGAAAAGTCTATAAATAAGGATGCTTCTATAACAATTTGGAATACTTAAAATTAGAGATTTGAACCTTATGTTATAAATACTATCTATCTAACGGGTATCGATAACAGGCGGCTTTTCAAACATTTTAACCAAGATATTGATTTACTCTGAAATCCTATTTCATATATAATACTCAGTTTATCATAGTTCTGCGCTCAGTTCCGAATGGTATTAGTTTACCTTTTGCTTGCTTCGAAAGTAAAGCAATATAGTATCTTTAGCAAGGCAGTATTGATTTGAAGTACACTCCTTTGCTTATTTAGCTTTCTATAGGTCGCATTCAAATATTCCACCTTGTTTGACGACAGATTTCGGCATAATAGGTTTGATGAAAAAGCCTTTAAACACATTTTAAGAGGTCTAAAAATTCAAGTCGTTAAAAAAGTGATAGTGATAATAGATAACACCAATTAAAATGCAAAAAAACTTTATCTTTCTTTCGTTTTTTATGTTTTTTATTCAACCGGAGAAATTGATAAAGCTGGATATTACTACAAATTAGAAATATAAATCTAATCTATCAAATATGGAGGAATGACTATGAAAAAAATATTTGCACTTGCTTTTTGTTTTGTAATGAGTAGCTTTGTTTTGGCGGGCTGCTCGGGAAAAGCGAACCTTTTGAGAAAAAAAGTTTTACGCCGGATACAAAGGTCAACGAAATAAATCTTGATGTGAGGGACAGAGAAATTGAAGTAACACTATCTGACGACGAACAGGTGCATATCCAATATTCTGAAAACAGCAAAGAGTATTATGATATTTCTGTTTCCGATGGAAATGTGCTGACTATGGTAAATGCCAACAACAAAGAATGGACGGATTATATCGGGGGAAAACCCTCTACCAAAGATCGGAAAATCGTATTACAAATGCCGACTACACTTCTGGATACTGTTACGCTATCTACGACAAATGAAGATATATCACTTCCAGTATTGGCTGTTACGGGAAGCATTGATATTTCGACTAACGACGGAAACATCACTTTTGAGAGCTTAGATGTAGGAAATACCTTGACTTTGACCGTTAAAAATGGGGATATTTCTGGCATGATTGGAGGCAGGTATGAGGATTTCGTCATTCAATCAGAAGTCAAAAAAGGTGATAGCAGTTTGCCAAAACATAAAGATATTGGTAAAAAAACACTAAAAGTACTTTGCAATAACGGTGATGTTGATGTTACGTTTGTGGTATAAATAAAAAAATATAAAGACAGGAGAAAAGATAATAATGATAACAAAGAATAAATTTTATTTGAAAATGATATTTACAGCATGTATATGTGCAATTATTTTAACTGGCTGTGGTAGTAAGTATACTGTAGAGGAAAAAAGCTTGGTTGAAAACCAAAAAGAAAATCAAGAAACACTGGAAAATGGAGTAAACAGAACTTCTATGGAAAAAAGTATGGAATTTTCCGATGAAAGCACAGAGAAAATACCAGAAATAGTAGAGGTAGACTGGTCAGAGTATTTTAATGGATTGAATGGAACAGCAGTTATATATGATGCATCCAATAAAAAATATACAATTTATAATCGTGATCTTGCAATTACAAGAAGTTCACCATGTTCGACATTTAAAATTATTTCTTCTTTGATTGCCTTAGAAAACGGAATTATTGAAACGGAAAACTCTACTAAAACATGGAGTGGTGAAATATTTTGGAATGAAGATTGGAATAAAGATATTGATTTTCAAGAAGCTTTTCGTACTTCTTGTGTATGGTATTTCAGACAGGTCATTGATGATATTGGAGAAGATTTAATGCAGAAGGAATTAGATAAGCTCCAATATGGTAATTGTGATATTTCTGATTGGGAGGGACGATTAAATACAAATAATAGTAATAGAGCTTTGACGGGCTTTTGGATTGAATCTTCTTTAATGATTTCACCCAAAGAACAAGTGGAAGTAATGGAGCATATCTTTGGAAAAGAATCGAATTATTCAGAAGAAACACAGAATACATTAAAGCAAGTTATGCTTTTATCAGAGGTTGATAGTACTGACATTTCTATATATGGAAAACCGGAATGGGAAAAGTCGATGGTATTGTTGTTGACGCTTGGTTTACAGGGGTTGCGGAAAGTAAAACAGGAGATGTGTATTTTTGTGTGCGTCTTGGAAGAACTGATGGTATGAATGTATCCAGCACATTGGCAAAAGAAATAGCAATCGATTTGGTTCAAATAACATTACAATAAATACAAAATGAAATATAGTTAACTAGATAGTGTCTACACGAGTTTATGCCAAAATTGCACACCAATGGCAATGCAATAAATTTGCACTACTGCTAGAAATAATACTGTGCTTTTCCGTATTCCAGTTGGAACACAAAAGGTTCTGTCCCTGATATCCAAGTCCCAAGACGAGGCGCTCAGACATCTCTCGCTGTTCCTCTGTCATAGGTTTTATTCTAATCACGCTGCTTCCATCCACAATTTCACTGACCTCCGGTGGCTCCGGCACACACAACTCGTAGCAGAACCATCCCTTATCTGTATATTTCCACTCTTTTAGTCTTGTATAGGAAATGTATGAAATCCCCGGCTTATTATCAGCATTCCAGATTCCTTTTGCACTTACAACATACATATCTGTTCCATCAAAAATGAATTTCATTCTGCCCAATCCACCATCGTTGTGGACTTCATAAATTACTGCAGAACCACTTTTCCCTTCCATACATTCTTTCAGAAAACTGTCAACACTTTCATAATTCTCCATGTTAGAATATGTTACCATTGTTGTAACCGGACATCCTGCATCCTTTAGCTTCCTCTGCATTTCCAAAATCGTTTGATCATCCAAAGCAACATTAGATGCTATCCCTTTATCTGCAGTTTCATAAATGTCAAGATAAAGTTCCACTACTGCCTCTTTTTACTCAGTCAGTCTCAGCTTCTTCCCTTTTCTGTTC
>NZ_QUDH01000037.1:0-3696 GCF_003477445.1 Clostridium sp. AF50-3
AAGAACGAGAGAGGAACTGTACCAGAAGGAACAGGAAGCGATCCAGCAGATTGAGAACAAGACGTATCGCCGCAGTACACCTACAGTGGAGGAGTATTGCGAGAAATGGCTGCTGATGCAGTCGGCACAGATCAGGATGACAACGCTGATTGACTATACATCGAAAGTGAAGAACTACATCATCAAGCCATTGGGCGATATGCATATGGGAGATGTAACAGCAGATGACATTCGCCTGGCACTGTTGGAGGCATCGAAAAAGTCGGCATCCGTGTGCAAATCAGTGAACGTTCTATATAAGTGTATTTTCACGGCAGCAATGGAGAGTAAGATCATTGATGAGAATCCGACCATCTATCTGAAGAAGAATGTGGGCGGGATTCCCCAGAAGGATCGCCTCCCGCTTACGGATGAGCAGGTGGATAAGCTGCTGGATGCCATTTACGGCTTACCGCCGTATGTGTTCGTGATGCTGGGGCTGTACGCAGGATTGCGGAGAGAAGAAATCCTCGGACTTCAATGGGATTCGGTGTATCTTGATTGCGAGGCTCCGTACCTTACCGTTCGGAGAGCCTGGCATACGGAGCATAATCGTCCGGTGATTCTGACAGAGCTGAAAACAAAGGCAGCGCATCGGAATGTCCCTCTGCCGGACAATCTTCTGGAATGTCTGAAAGAGGCGAAGAAGACATCGACATCGGATTTTGTGGTTGCAAACCGGGATGGAGACCCGTTGTCCTATACGCAGTTCAAGAGATTATGGCAGTATATCGTAACCCGTACCACCAAGGAACGCTGCTATTACCGCTATGAAGATGGCAAGAGGGTGAAGCATACGGTGAAGCCGGTTCTGGGGCAAAAGGCAGCACACAATGGAAATGTGGTTTACAGTCTGGACTTTGAGGTGACTCCGCATCAGCTGCGGCACACCTACATTACGAATCTGATTCATGCTTCGGTTGATCCGAAGACGGTTCAGTATCTTGCCGGTCATGAAAGCAGCAAGATCACCATGGATATTTACGCCAAGGTGAAATATAATCGCCCAGAGCAGCTCGCAGGAGTGCTGGAAGATGCTTTTGCATCGTGGGATTAAGAGTAAATCAGAAAGAAATTAGGGCAGGGATGGTCAAAAATCCCTGCCTTTTTACATACATTCGACATCCTTGAAGGAAGTGCTGTACGCCATGATAATAAAAGTGACAACACGCAATGTATGAAGATAGATAGGAGGAGAACACATGGCTAAAGGGAAAAAGCGTCCTGCTGAACTTCCGGAATACGGAACAGTGATGATGAAAGGGGTACAGTATTACCGCACCCGGATTACAGATGCAGACGGAAAGAGAGTGGCGATTTACGGGCTGACACGCGAAGAATTGTATGACCGGGTGGAAGATGCCCAGAAGAAAATCGCGGAAGTGGTTTTCCATAGAGAGAATCCGACCGTGGAAGAGTACTGTGAAAAATGGTTGCTGATGCGGTCTGGAACGGTAAGAACTAATACGTTGGAAGGATACGCACGGATGGTGAATCGGTACATCGTGGGTCCGATTGGACAGATGTATATGGACGAGGTGACCACAGATGACCTGCGGCTGCTGATGGTTCCGTTATCAAAAGGTTCTTCCGGAATGTATGGTCAGCTCAATATGCTGATTAAGAACATTTTTAATTCAGCAGAAGAGAGCAAGGTGATTAAAGAGAATCCATCCAAAACGATTTGCGCAAGAGGCGGAAAGCCAGCGAAACGGCGCGAGGCTTTGACGGATGAACAGACTGCTATTTTGCTGGATAGCATTCGTGAGCTTCCACCGTATGTCTTCGTGATGATCGGTTTGTACGCGGGATTGCGTAGAGAAGAGATCCTTGGATTAAAATGGGACTGCGTATTCCTGGATGAAAAAACGCCGTACATTTCGGTAAGGCGTGCATGGCATGTGGAAGGCGGTGAGCCGGTAGTCAACACGCTATTGAAGACACCGGCAGCAAAACGAGATGTTCCGATTCCAAAATGCCTGGTAGCCTGTCTCAAGGAAGAAAGGGAAAAATCAGAATCGGAATATGTGATCTCGAATTCGAAGGGAACTGTTTTGACGGAAACACAGTTTGTGAGAGTCTGGAAGTACATAACAGTCCGTTCTACTGCAGAACGCTGTTATTACACTTATGTAAATGGACAGTCCATCAAGCATAGAATAAAGCCAAGGCTTGGTGAGCATCAGCCGAATAATCCCAAACTGGTGTATACGATGGACTTCAAGGTGACTCCGCACATGCTGCGGCACACCTACATCACCAATCTGATTTACAAAGGTGTTGATCCTAAGACGGTGCAGTATCTGGCAGGCCATGAGAACAGCAAAACGACTATGGACATCTATGCGAAAGTCAAGTACAATAAACCTGAGGAATTAAGCAGCGTTGTGAATGCTGCATTCGGGCTGCGTTAAACTGCACCAAAAATTTCGCGATTTCGTGGGTTTACCTATGGGTTTACTGAGAGAGGAAAGCCCGAAAAACCGCATGAATACTGGTCTTTTTGGATCAAGGTCAGGTGAGTACGGCCTCAAAGCCGCTCGTCGCGCACCTCAGTTCAGCAAGCGATAATCTACAACTTAAAAATGCTAAAAAAGCCCGGAAATACGCCATTTTCCGGGCTTTTTCTATGCCCCAAATTCTGTCTGGCCTGTTCGGTTTTGATGGAATTTGAACGGAAATTTATGGGTTTATAGTGGTCAAATTACTGGTGGACAAGCCCATTTTGACCTCTTATGGGTTAAATTACTGGTGGACAATAGGAGCAAATGAAGTCCAATTTTGCCATCGACTGACGAACACATACTTGACTGATTTACATAGAGCCTTGGCTCATTCTTTGCAAACGAGAATGGGTCGAGGCTCTATTTTTTTCGCCCGAAATCCGGCGAGACAAATTTGAGTAGGAGGTAACAGGTATGACGGATTTCAATCAGAAGACCCATGACACCGATGTGGGCAGTCATGGCGGAAAGTCGAGGCAGATGATGGAGGTGTTTGAGAACCAGGAGTTTGGTTCGATCCGCGTGTTGCAGGAGGCAGGCAAGACCTTCTTCTGTGCAAGCGATGTGGCGAAGGCGTTGGGGTATGTGAATCCCTACGCTGCTGTGAAACGCCATTGCAGAGGCCCCCTAACGAAACGCGAGGGGGTCGTGCAGAAGATGAATCAGTATGGGGATGTTGGAGAGCAGGTTGTTGAAATCTCCTTTATCACAGAAGGCGATGTTTACCGGCTGATCGTTCACAGCAAGCTGCCATCGGCAGAACGATTTGAACACTGGGTGTTTGATGAAGTTCTCCCGTCTATTCGCAAGCATGGTGTGTATATGAGCGATTCCATTTTGGATCAGGTGATTCAGCATCCGGAAGTCATCTACACCCTGGCGCAGGAGCTTGTAGCCGAGAGGGAGCAGCTTGAGGGTATCCGCAAACAGCTGGATGCGGCACAGCCCAAGGCAGACTACTTCGACACCTTTGTGAATCCGGAAGATTGCACCTGCATCCGAAATTTCTGTAAGGAAATCGGAATCCCGGAGAAGACGGCAGTGGCTCTCTTACTGGATCACCGCTATCTGTACCGCAGTCCAAGCGGCTGGCTGATGCCTTTTGCAGACAAATCTGCAAGGGGCTATTTTATTGTCCGGGATTGCTACGGCA
>NZ_QUDH01000038.1:0-3560 GCF_003477445.1 Clostridium sp. AF50-3
GACAGGGGCTTGATATTATCCCTACTGTCCATGAGGGAGCTGCTGTCCGGCAGATGGAAAAGCGGGGTATCCAGACGAACATCGGCAACCTGAACCGGGAAATCAGAGCCGCCAACCGCCTGATGAAGTCCATCCGGCAGCTTATCCAAAACCTCAAAGGCTGGATTACCGAGCTGGGAGAAAAACGGAAAGAACTGCTTGCACAAAAGGCGGCGGAGGAAGCGACACTTCTTCCCAATCTACTGATGAAATATATGGAGATACGAAAGGAAGAACGGAAGGACTGGACGAGGTCTGGACAAAATCGGGGGACTTCACAGGACTTAAAGGCAGTCAGCGAAGCCCTGTCCTATCTCCAGCAAAAGGGGCTTTCCACTGTGGAGGACTTAGAAGCATTTCTGGAATCTTCCGGGAAATCAGCCGCAGATTACCGCAATCAGATGAAGCCAAAGGAAGCCCGAAGCAAAGTGATTGACGGGATTCTTGCCAGCCGGACAGACTGCAAGGAATGTAAGCCTGTCTATGAGAAGTACCAGAAGATATTTTTTAAGAAAACAAAGGAGAAATTCAAACAGGAACACTCGGAGGTTGCCCGGTATGAAAAAGCCGCCGCCCACCTTGCCAAGCACCCAGATGATAAGGACAGTACCCAAAAGGAGCTGCAAGAGGAGCAGGAAACGCTTCTGGAAGAAATCGCAGAGTTGAAAGTACCACTGACCGAGGTACAGGAGGATTTGAAGAAGCTGCGGGACATCCGCTACTGGGTACGGAAAGCCACACCCGGCACAGAGGAAAGTAAAGAGTCGCCTAAGAAGCAGCCCATCAAGGAAGTCTTGCAGGATAAGGCAGACGAGAAAAAGGCTCAAAGAACCGCCCCGGCACAGGCGAAACACAGACAACAGGATATGGAACTTTAACAGGCACTTGCCATTTTCAATCAGAGAATGTCAGGTGCTTTTCTTATTTTCAAGGAGGGATAGATTTGAATGTATTTGAAGCTGTGAAGCAGTCCGTCACAACAAGACAGGCTGCGGAGCATTATGGAATCCATGTAGGTCGAACGGGATGGCTTGCTGCCCGTTCCATAATGATAAAACCCCAAGCATGAAGCTGGATTGGCGTTACCACTGCTTCGGCTGCGGTGCGGATGGGGATGTGATTGATTTTGCCGCCGCCCTGTATGGGCTGGCAAAGAAAGAAGCCGCCGTACAACTGGCAAATGACTTTGGGCTTTCCTATGAGGACTGGAAACCGCCGGGAAAGGCAAAAAAGCCCAAGCCCCAGCAGAAATCCCCGGAGGAACAGTTTCAGGAAGCAAAGAACCGCTGCTTCCGTATCCTTGCCGATTATCTCCACCTGCTTCGGGCATGGAGAACGGAATATGCCCCGCACTCCCCAGAGGAAGCCTTTCATCCCCGGTTTGTGGAAGCCTTACAAAAGCAAGCCCATGTGGAATATCTGCTGGATGTGCTGCTGTTCGGGGAGACAGAGAAAAAAGCGGCTTTGATTGCGGACTACGGAAAGGATGTGATACAGCTTGAACAGCGAATGGCAGAGCTTGCAGCCGCAGACGCAGCAAGAACTAAAAAACACCATGAACGCCATGCAGCCGCCCCAGAGCATTGAGGAAATCAAGGCGGGGCTGGAAACCACCGAGAAAGGCGGTGTCCGCCAGAGCATACGGAACTGCCTGACCGTATTCCAGCGTGACCCTCTGCTTTCCGGGGCTATCGCATACAACATCCTGACCGACCGCAAGGACATCATAAAGCCCATCGGTTTTCACAGAGAAAGCACAGCCCTGAACGATACGGATATGAAGTATCTGCTTCTCTATCTGGAAGAAACCTATGGGCTTACCAATGAGAAAAAGATTGATAATGCCATCGGGATTGTGGCGAATGAAAACAAGTACCATCCCATCCGGGACTACCTAAGTGCCCTTGTGTGGGACGGGACAGAACGAATCCGTTTCTGTCTGCGGCACTTTCTGGGGGCTGACGCAGACGATTACACCTATGAAGCGTTGAAGCTGTTCCTGCTGGGTGCAATCTCACGAGCCTTTCAGCCGGGGTGCAAGTTTGAAATCATGCTTTGTCTGGTAGGCGGTCAGGGGGCTGGAAAGTCCACCTTCTTCCGTCTGCTGGCAGTCCGGGACGAGTGGTTCTCCGATGATTTGCGGAAGCTGGACGATGACAATGTGTACCGTAAGCTGCAAGGTCACTGGATTATCGAAATGTCGGAAATGATGGCAACCGCAAACGCCAAGAGCATTGAGGAAATCAAGTCATTTTTAAGCCGACAGAAAGAGGTTTACAAGATACCCTATGAAACCCACCCAGCAGACCGCCCCCGTCAGTGCGTGTTTGGCGGCACTTCCAATGCCCTTGACTTCCTGCCCCTTGACCGTTCCGGCAACCGCCGCTTTATCCCCGTCATGGTGTACCCGGAGCAAGCCGAGGTTCACATTTTGGAGGACGAAGCCGCTTCCAGAGCCTATATCGAGCAGATGTGGGCAGAAGCGATGGAAATTTACAGAAGCGGCAGGTTCAAGCTGGCTTTCAGCCCTGCCATGCAGCGGTATCTCAAAGAACACCAGCGGGATTTTATGCCGGAGGACACCAAAGCCGGGATGATACAGGCGTATCTTGATAAGTACACCGGGAGCATGGTCTGCTCCAAGCAGCTCTATAAGGAAGCCTTGAACCATGCCTTTGACGAGCCGAAGCAATGGGAAATCCGGGAAATCAACGAGATTATGAACCAGTGCATTTCTGGCTGGCGGTACTTCCCGAACCCAAGAATGTTTTCAGAATATGGCAGACAAAAGGCTGGGAGCGTGAAAACCCGGCAACGGACTCCGGCAACCCGTCTGAAAAAACGATGGATGGTTTTGTGGAGGTCACAGAACAGATGGAGCTTCCATTCTGAAAATGACCGCCCGTTGCACCCCCTGTTGCTATCCCGTTGCCGAGCCGGTTGCCGGGGAAAACCCCTTATTTCCGGGCTTTTCTCCCTTATAACAACCAAAACAACAGAAAAATAAAAGAAAAGTATAAATAGTAACCATCGCCAGATTGAGATTGTTTGCAAGGTCTTTTGAAGCCCGTTGCCGGACTTCGTTGCCGACACCCTCTGTCTGGCTATTTTCATGTATGGAGGATAACTGCCTATGGCAAAAAACAAAACAGAGATTCATGTGACCACTGTATTTGACGGGGAACTGGACGCAACCGATGTGTTCGTCAGTCTGATTTCCCAGAAATACGGTAAAACAAATACAAAAGAATATCTTGCTAAAAAGAAAGATATAGGCTATAATGAAGATGAGGTTCAAAAGAGCCAGATACCGTCTGGATTGTGTGGGTAAATGGCTATGATGAACGAAATGGAATACAGAACAATCGGTTCGGCACTTGCCGGGGGCTATCGTGCGGCGGTCTATTGCAGGCTGTCAAAGGACGATGACCTGCAAGGCGAAAGTGCCAGTATCGCCAACCAGCGGGATATGCTGGAAAAATACTGCGAAAAGCAGGGATGGGAGGTTGTGGCAGTCTATC
>NZ_QUDH01000039.1:0-3105 GCF_003477445.1 Clostridium sp. AF50-3
GACAGGGGCTTGATATTATCCCTACTGTCCATGAGGGAGCTGCTGTCCGGCAGATGGAAAAGCGGGGTATCCAGACGAACATCGGCAACCTGAACCGGGAAATCAGAGCTGCCAACCGCCTGATGAAGTCTATCCGGCAGCTCATTCAAAACCTCAAAGGCTGGATTACCGAGCTGGGAGAAAAACGAAAAGAACTGCTTGCACAAAAGGCGGCGGAGGAAGCGACACTTCTTCCCAATCTGCTGATGAAGTATATGGAGATACGAAAGGAAGAACGGAGGGACTGGACAAGGGCTGGACAGAACCGGGGGACTTCACAGGACTTAAAGGCAGTCAGCGAAGCCTTGTCCTATCTCCGGCAAAAGGGGCTTTCCACTGTGGAGGACTTAGAAGCATTTCTGGAATCTTCCGGGAAATCAGCCGCCGATTACCACAATCAGATGAAGCCAAAGGAAGCCCGCAGCAAAGTGATTGACGGGATTCTTGCCAGCCGGACAGCCTGCAAGGAATGTAAGCCTGTCTATGAGAAGTACCAGAAGATATTTTTCAAGAAAACAAAGGAGAAATTCAAACAGGAACACCCGGAGGTCGCCCGGTATGCGAAAGCCACCGCCTACCTTGCCAAGCACCCGGACGATAAGGACAGCACCCAAAAGGAACTGCAACAGGAGCAGGAAAAACTTCTCAGCGAAATCGCAGAGCTGAAAGTACCGCTGACAGAGGTACAGGAGGATTTGAAGAAGCTGCGGGACATCCGCTACTGGGTACGGAAAGCCACCCCCGGCACAGAAGAAAGCAAAGAGCCGCCCAAGAAGCAGCCCCTCAAAGAAGTCTTGCAGGATAAGGCGGACGAGAAAAAAGCACAAAGAACTGCCCCGGTGCAGACAAAACACAAACAACAGGATATGGAACTTTAACAGGCACTTGCCATTTTCAGATTGAGAATGTCAGGTGCTTTTCTTTTTTTCAAGGAGGGATAGATTTGAATGTATTTGAAGCTGTGAAGCAGTCCGTCACAACAAGACAGGCTGCGGAGCATTATGGAATCCATGTAGGTCGAACGGGATGGCTTGCTGCCCGTTCCATAACGATAAAACCCCAAGCATGAAGCTGGATCGGCGTTACCACTGCTTCGGCTGCGGTGCGGATGGGGATGTGATTGATTTTGCCGCCGCCCTGTATGGGCTGGGAAAGAAAGAAGCCGCCGTACAACTGGCACAGGACTTCGGGCTTTCCTATGAGGACTGGAAGCCGCCGGGAAAGGAAAAAAAGCCAAAGCCCCGGCAGAAATCCCCGGAGGAACAGTTTCAGGAAGCAAAGAACCGCTGCTTCCGTATTCTTGCTGATTATCTCCATCTGCTTCGGGCATGGAGAACGGACTACGCCCCACACTCCCCGGAGGAAGCCTTTCATCCCCGGTTTATAGAAGCCTTACAGAAGCAAGACCAAGTGGAGTATCTGCTGGATGTGCTGCTGTTCGGGGAAACAGAGGAAAAAGCGGCTTTGATTACGGACTACGGAAAGGATGTGATACAGCTTGAACAGCGAATGGCAGAGCTTGCCGCCGCAGACGCAGCAAGAACTAAAAAACACCATGAACGCCATGCAGCCACCCCAGAGCATTGAGGAAATCAAGGAGGGGCTGGAAACTACCGAGAAAGGCGGTGTCCGTCAGAGCATACGGAACTGCCTGACTGTATTCCAGCGTGACCCGCTGCTTTCCGGGGCTATCGCATACAACATCCTGACTGACCGCAAGGACATCATAAAGCCCATCGGCTTCCACAGGGAAAGCACCGCCCTGAACGATACAGATATGAAGTATCTGCTTCTTTATCTGGAAGAAACCTACGGGCTTACCAATGAGAAAAAGATTGATAACGCCATCGGGATTGTGGCGAATGAAAACAAGTACCACCCATCCGGGATTATTTAAGTTCCCTTGTGTGGGACGGGACAGAGCGAATCCGCTTCTGCCTGCGGCACTTTCTGGGGGCTGACGCAGACGATTACACCTATGAAGCATTGAAGCTGTTCCTGCTGGGTGCAATCTCACGAGCCTTTCAGCCGGGGTGCAAGTTTGAAATCATGCTCTGTCTGGTCGGCGGTCAGGGGGCTGGCAAGTCCACTTTCTTCCGTCTGCTGGCAGTCCGGGACGAGTGGTTCTCCGATGATTTGCGGAAGCTGGACGATGACAATGTGTACCGCAAGCTGCAAGGTCACTGGATTATCGAAATGTCGGAAATGATGGCAACCGCCAACGCCAAGAGCATTGAGGAAATCAAGTCATTTTTAAGCCGGCAGAAAGAGGTTTACAAGATACCTTATGAAACCCACCCGGCAGACCGCCCCCGTCAGTGCGTGTTTGGCGGCACTTCCAATGCCCTGGACTTCCTGCCCCTTGACCGTTCCGGCAACCGCCGCTTTATCCCCGTCATGGTGTACCCGGAGCAAGCCGAGGTTCACATTTTGGAGGACGAAGCTGCTTCCAGAGCCTATATCGAGCAGATGTGGGCAGAAGCGATGGAGATTTACCGAAGCGGCAGGTTCAAGCTGGCTTTCAGCCCCGCCATGCAGCGCTATCTCAAAGAACACCAGCGGGATTTTATGCCGGAGGACACCAAAGCAGGGATGATACAGGCGTATCTTGATAAGTACACCGGGAGCATGGTCTGCTCCAAGCAGATCTACAAGGAAGCCTTGAACCATGCTTTTGACGAGCCGAAGCAATGGGAAATCCGGGAAATCAACGAGATTATGAACCAGTGCATTTCCGGCTGGAGGTACTTCCCGAACCCAAGAATGTTTTCAGAATATGGCAGACAAAAGGGCTGGGAGCGTGAAAACCCGGCAACGGACTTAAGCAACCCGTCTGAAAAAACGATGGACGGTTTTGTGGAGGTCACAGAACAGATGGAGCTTCCATTCTGAAAAGGACAGCCCGTTGCACCCCCTGTTGCTATCCCGTTGCCGAGCCGGTTGCCGGGGAAAAACCTTTATTTCCGGGCTTTTCTCCCTTATAACAACCAAAACAACAGAAAAATAAAAGAAAAGTATAAATAGTAACCATCGCCAGATTGAGATTGTTTGCAAGGTCTTTTGAAG